>CAMBYA010000292.1 GCA_945872035.1 Rhizobium sp. Q54 | reverse complement strand
ACCTCCATGCTCTGCGTGCTGGCGCTGGAGAAGCATGGCATCGCGCCCGGGATGGGCGAGGTGCTTGTGACCGGCGCGGCGGGCGGTGTCGGCAGCGTGGCCGTCGCCATCCTGAAGCATCTCGGCTACGAGGTGACGGCCTCGACCGGGCGCCTTTCGGAAACCGATTACCTGAAGAGCCTGGGCGCGGATCACGTCATCGAGCGCAAGGAACTCTCCGAGGCGCCGGACCGGCCGCTGCTGCCCGAGCGGTTCGCCGGCATCGTCGACACGGTGGCGGGGCCGACCATCGGCCATGCGCTGTCCATGCTGAAATATGGCGGGGCGGCGGCCGTCTGTGGCCTGGCGGGCGGCCTGACACTGCCGGCCAGCATCCTGCCGTTCCTGCTGCGCGGCATCGCCGTCTATGGCATCGATTCCGTCATGCTGCCCATGGCGCCGCGACAGGAAGCGTGGCGGCGGCTGGGTACCGACCTGCCGCTGGACAAGCTCGAGAGCACCACCTTCGACGCCGCGCTGGAAGACGTGCCCGTTCTGGCGCAGAAGATCCTCAAGGGCGAGGTGCGCGGCCGCGCGGTGATCGGCCTTCAGGTTTAAAGTCATCCTTGCCGGTTCGGTGACCCTGCTCTAGTTTGGCGCGGGGTTTCGACATGGTTGCGGACGGCGCCTTCCGGGCTGCCGCTACGGGGAAAGCGTTTCATGCACGAGCAGGCAAGGGCACCGACGGCCGAAGCGCCGTGGCCGAACCAGACCTACGCCTGGTACGTGGTGATTATCCTGTTCTTCGCCGCGGTGGTGTCGTTCCTGGACCGGCAGATCATCGCTCTGCTGGTGTCCGACATCAAAGCAGACCTGGGCCTTTCCGATTTCGAGATCGGCCTGCTGCAGGGGCCGCCCTTCGGCATTTTCTACGCGCTGATGTCGGTGCCGATCGCGCTGCTCGCCGACACCCGCAGCCGGCGCAACATCATCGTCGCGGGCGTGACGTTCTGGAGCATGGCGACAGCGGCGTGCGGCCTGGCCGGCAATTTCTGGCACCTGTTCCTGGCGCGCATCGGCGTCGGCGTGGGCGAGGCGACCCTGGGGCCGTCAGCCTATTCGATCATCAGCGACTACTTCCCCAAGAACAAGCTGTCGATGGCCATGGCCGTGTTCACCATGGGCAACCTGATGGGCGTGGGCATCGCCATGGTGCTGGGCGGCGCTCTCATCGCGGTGCTGCGCGAGATGGGCACGATCACGCTGGGCCCGCTGGGCGAGATGGCGCCGTGGCACCTGGCCTTCTTCGCCGCCGCCGTACCTGGCCTGCTGCTGGCGCTGCTGATGCTGACGGTGCGCGAGCCGCTGCGGCGCGGCCGTACCGCCGCGGCGGCGACGGGCAGCAAGCAGCAGTTGGCCGAGTTCGTCCAGTTCGTAAAGGATCACCGCGGCACGTTCTTCACCCTTTTCGCCAGCTACAGCCTGCTCGTGCTGGTGGCCTATGGCAATTTCGCCTGGATGGTGGCGTTCTTCTCGCGCAGCTTCGGCTGGGACGCGCCCAAGTCCGGCTACGTCTACGGCCTCGTGGTGCTGACCTTCGGCACCAGCGGTGCATTCTTCGGCGGCTGGTTCGCGAGCTGGCTGGACCGGCGCGGCTACCGTGACGGACCGTTCCGGGCCACGCTGATCTGCACCATTCCGGCGGCCCCGATCGCCGCGTTGATGTTCCTGTGGGCGCCGGACGGCTGGTGGGCGGCGGGCTTCCTGGCGGCGTGGCAGTTCCTAGGCGGCGTGCCGTCGGGCCTCAGCGGCGCGGCCATGATGTCGATCACGCCGAACCAGATGCGCGCCAAGATCTCGTCGTTCTACCTGTTCGTCAGCAACATCGTGGGCATCACCCTGGGCGCGACCACGGTCGGTTTCCTCACGACTCACGTGTTCGCCGACGACAGCCAGCTCAACCTGTCGCTGGCGGTGGTGAACTGCGTGTTTCCTCCGGTGGTGGTGGTGCTGATGTTCCTGGGCATGAAGAAGTACCGCAAGAGCCTGGAAGAGACCGAGGCGGCCGGGGCCTGACCTCGCCAAGTTAACGCTAGTGCAGGACAGCCGCCGCGCTATCATGCTTCCCTGAAGCTCGGGGAGAGTTGTTCATGAACACGCAGCAGACCATGCCGTTCAACCTGATGGACCGGGACGTGCAGCAATGCCCGTACCAGGCCTACAACTGGCTGCTCAACAACGCGCCGGTCTACCGGGATCCGAACACCGGCATGGTGATGGTGACCGGCTACGACCTGCTGCGCGAGATCGTCCGCGATCCGGTCACCTATTCGAGCGACCTGGACTGGATTTCGCTGCGGCCGGGCGGCGTTCCGGCCCGGAGCGAGGCGCTGCTGCGCGAGCAGGGGTTCAAGCAGTATCCGTCGCTGTCGCGCATGGATGACCCGATCCACAAGTCCAAGCGGTCGCTGGTCGATGCGGTTTTCGCGGGCTCGCGGATCAAGAAGATGACGCCGGACATAGACCGGATCGCCCAGGACCTGATCGATGCGTTCGTGGATCGGGGCGAATGCGAGTTCATGCATGAGTTCGCGTTCCCGCTGCCGTGCATCGTGATCGCCGGACAGATCGGCGTGCCGCGCGAGGATATCCACCTGTTCAAGGAATGGTCGGACGCGTCCATGTCGCGCATCTCCAACATGCTGACCGACGACCAGGACTACGAGGCGGCCAAGCTGCTGCTGACGTCGCAGCACTACCTGAAGACCATCGTCGACATGCGCCGTGCCGCGCCCGAGGACGACATCATCTCGGGGCTGATCCATACGCCGTTGCCGGAGGGCCGATACCTGGACGATGCCGAGATCCTGTCCATGCTTGGCGAGATCCTGGTGGGCGGCAACGAGACCACCACCAGCGCCATCGGCGCCGGCATGAAGATCATGCTGGACCGGCCGGACGTGGTGGCCGAGCTGCGCGCCAACCCGGCGCTGATGAAGAACTTCGTCGAGGAAGTACTGCGGCTGGAAACGCCGATCCAGGGCCTCTACCGCGTCACCACGAAGGACGTGGTGCTGGGCGGAGTGGCGCTGCCCAAAGGCACGCCGATCAACATGCGCTGGGCGGCGGGCAACCGGGACGAGGCCATGTTCCCGAACGCCGGGGACATCGACCTGGAGCGCAAGAACGCCGGCGCGCATGTGACGTTCGGGTCGGGCATCCATCACTGCCTGGGCGCGACGCTGGCGCGGGTGGAGATGTCGGCGTCGTTCTCGGCGATCATCGAGCGGATGGAGGATTTCCGCTATCCGGCCGGATTCGAGGGCGTGACCTATCTGCCCAGCCTGCTGCAGCGGACGATCATTACCCTGCCGATGGAGTTCCGGAAGGTCGCCTGACGCTCAGGAGCCGGCAGCGATCTTGCTCTTCATCGTTGCGCGGAAGTTCTGCTGTTCGCCGCTTTTGCGCTGCATCTCGCTGCCGTGGGCGTGTGACAGGTGGTGCAAGGCAAAGACCGTGTCCTGGGTCGCGCGCTTGCCCATGTTGTCCTGGGCGACGTTCACCGCCTGCTTGGTGAGCTTCAGGGCGAAGGCCGGTTTCTCGGCGATGCGGTTCGCCATGGCGAGGCTGAAG
>CAMBYA010000291.1 GCA_945872035.1 Rhizobium sp. Q54 | reverse complement strand
AGCAGCGAAAGCGTCAGGTAGCCATGGGCGATCGTGCCGCCCGCCGGAAACTCCTTGGCGGCGCGTTCCGGATTGACGTGGATCCACTGGAAATCACCGGTCGCTTCGGCGAACTTGTTGACCCGCTCCTGATCAACCAGCAGCCAGTCGGACGTACCCAGCTTCTTGCCGACCAGTTCCTCGATCTTGTCGAAATGTATCGTTACCTGTGCCACGCGAACTCTCCCGTTTCTCGATTGTCACTTGCCGGGCCGACCCTAGCCCCACATCTCTTGTCCGGTAAAGGGGATAGACTGCATGGCCGCTAGGATGCTGGGGAGGCTGTTGCTGGCTGCGGCGCTTGTCGCCGGGGCGGCGTTTCCCTGCGCTGCCGCGTCCACGATCAATCGGGTCGCCGAGGGGACCTGGACGGAGGCGCGAACCGACAATTTCGTGGTGCTGACCAATGCCGGCGAAAGCCGCGCCCGCTATCTGGTCCAGAACCTCGAGGATTTCCGCCGTCTGGTCATCCAGGCCACCAATCTCGAGATCGAATCGAATCCGCTGCCGTTTCACATCGTCGCGCTCGTGGGCGCCGGCCACCTCAAGTCGTTGATCGGCGCGGACAACGTGTTCGGCGCGTTCCAGCAGAGCTATCGGGGCGGCCTGGCGGCGGTCAATCTGGCAGCCCGCGCACCGGACGGCACGGACAGCCTGCAGATCACCTATACCGCCTACGGGCCGATCTACCGCGCGAAGCAGAATACCCGGACCGTTGGCATGGACGGGGTGTTCCACGAATATGTCCACTACCTGCTGGAGATCGACGCCAGGCGGCGCTACCCGCTGTGGTTCCACGAAGGCTACGCCGAGTTTCTGTCCACCTTCGACATCTCCAGCGACGGCCGCTACAAGATCGGCGCGCCGCCCATGCACCGTGTCCTGACCCTGGAGAAGACCCGGCGCAATCCGCTTGGTTCGCTGCTCAACGCCAAGGGATACGAGACGGGGCACGAGAACAGCGACTTCAACGCCGAATCATGGCTGGTCGTGCATTACCTGATGGCCGACCCTGACCGCCGCGCCAGGCTTTATGCCTTCCTCGACAGGCTCAATACGCCCGTGATCGACACGGTGCCGGTGTTCGAGGAGGTGTTTGGCGAGTCGGAACAGGATTTCGCGCGGCACATCCGCCAGTACCGGCGTATGGCGAAATACGACGTGGAACGGTTCGACAGGCCGGACGCGCCGCTTCCCCAGCCCACCATCCGGATGCCTCCGGCCGACGAAGTGCGCGAGCAGCTCGCCTACACGCTGCTGCATTTCTCGCCCCAGCGGAACAAGGGCGTCGAGCTGGTCGAGGAGGCGATCGCCCTCAATCCCGGCAACATGCGGGCGAGGGCGTTGCTCGCCGCGGTCGCCATCGCCGACAAGGATATGCCGAAGGCCGAGAAGATCCTGGCCGAGGCCGGACCCGCCGCTGCCGGCGACGCGGACATGCTCAGTCTTGGGGGCGAGCTCCACCTGCGCCGCGCCGCCGAACTGGTCGCCGCCGCCAAGCCAGGCTGGGAGCCGCTTCTCGCGACCGCGAGAGATGCCTATCGCAAGGCGCTGACGCTCGATCCCGATCATGCACAGTCTCTTTCTGGCATCGCGCGCACCTGGCTGATCCAGCCTGGCAGGCCGCCCGACGAGGCCCTGGCCCTGGTCGCGCGCGCCGAGCGGCTGTTGCCGATGAACCAGGAGATCGGGTTGATCGCGGCGCACACCCGCCTGAAGCGCGGCGAGATCGTCGACGCGGTCCGGTCCTACGAGCATGTGGTGGCGTGGGGCCGCGATCCTGACACAGTCCGCCAGGCCCGCGAACGGCTGGACGCGATCTACGCCATTGCCGGCGACGGCCTCAAGCCGGCCGGCAAGACGACGCCGTAGATCGGCCTTCCCAGGACGAAAAGTCTACCTTCCGACGATGTAGACCGTCACCGTGCCGCTGACTTCGGAGGCGACGGCCAGCAGAGGAACACCGTAGGGGGTCTTGCCGCCCACGTTGAACGCGACTGTGGTGTCGGGCATGTAAAGGCGGCGTACCGGGACGGGGCCAATATCGATGATGCCGTCCTTGTCGTTCGGATCCATGCCCATGCCGGCGCCGAACGCGACGATCTCGGCCGCGCTCTTGTTGAAGATGCCGCTCTCGTGGCGGAGAATCTGGGTCAGGGTGATTGCCGAGGCATCCTGGCCGGCGAACAGCGCGCTGGCTGCCGCGGCCAAAGCGAGGGAACCAACGGCCCGCCGGGTGGTCTCCTCCGGTTGGTTTTGATTCCGTTCTCCCCATGCCCGCCACGCGACAACCGGGTGATCGATCGGTTTCGTATTTGTGACTGCTCCGCGGATTCGCCATGCACAGGTTACGGTTGATCCCGACAAATCCACCCTATAGTATGTGAAATACGTTGAATAACACACGTTTCATGTGAAATAGGGGTTGCTCTCGGCGGGCAAGGCGAGTAAAAGGCGCCTGCCCGCGGTCACGCGGAGCGCTCAGGAGCGGCATGCCATGTACCAGTACGACAGGTTCGACCACCAGATTCTGGCCGAACGCAACGCCCAGTTCCGCGGCCAGGTGGAACGGCGTCTGCGCGGTGAGCTTACCGAGGAGGAGTTCCGGCCGCTTCGGCTGATGAACGGCCTCTATCTGCAGCTTCACGCCTACATGCTGCGGGTTGCGATTCCCTATGGCGTGCTGTCGTCGGTCCAGCTTCGCCAGCTCGCCATGATCGCGCGCAAATACGATCGCGACTACGGCCATTTCACCACCCGCCAGAACATCCAGTACAACTGGATCAAGCTGGAAGAGATGCCCGACTTGCTGGAAGACCTTGCCAGGGTCGAGATGCACGCCATTCAGACCTCGGGCAACTGCATCCGCAATATCTCGACGGACCAGTTCGCCGGCGTCGCCCGCGACGAGCTCGAGGATCCGCGCCCCTATGCCGAGATCCTGCGCCAGTGGTCCACGTTCCACCCGGAATTCTCGTACCTGCCGCGCAAGTTCAAGATCGCGCTGACCGGCGCCGCCCGCGACCGTGCCGCCATCTACTTCCACGACATGGCCTACCGGCTGGTGAAGAACGATGCGGGCGAGACCGGCTTCCAGGTCATCGTCGGCGGCGGCATGGGCCGCACGCCGATCGTCGGCAAGGTGATCAAGGACTTCATCCCGAAGAGGCACCTGCTGTCCTATTCGGAATCGGTGATGCGCGTCTATAACGGCTACGGAAGGCGCGACAACATCTACAAGGCGCGCATCAAGATCCTGGTGCAGGAGCTGGGCATCGAGGAATTCCGCCGCCAGGTCGACGCCGACTACGAACAGAACATGAGCCGCTCGCTCGATCTGGAAGACGACGAGATCGAACGCATGAGGGCGTTCTTCGCGCCGCCGGCCTACCGGAGCCTTCCGGACGGCGCCGCCTCCGTCGACGCGCTGGTGGCCGACAGCAAGCCGTTCCGGATGTGGTACGAGCGCAACGTCACCGCGCACAAGGTGCCGGGCTATTCCATCGTCACCATCTCGCTGAAGCCGAAAGGCGTGGCGCCGGGCGATGCGACCACCGACCAGATGTACGCCATCGCCGACCT
>CAMBYA010000290.1 GCA_945872035.1 Rhizobium sp. Q54 | reverse complement strand
GGGCAACCACGCGCATTCCTTAGCGTCTCCGACCGTCAAGGCCTCGGTCCAGGACATCGGCGATGCGGATGAGCGTATGGCCTGAGGCGGGATAGAGCTGGCCAATCTCCCGGGCGATTTCCTCACCGAAATCTACACTGGCGATCAGGACGGTGCGTGGTTCGATTCCAAGGGCGGCCGGTCCCTTGACCGGTCTTCCCAGGCACGTTGATCCATGCTTGGCCGGGTTCTTGTCGATGAAGAACTCGATCCTTCCCGGGTCGAGGTAATTCGCCAGTACTTCGAGCGCCACGCTTCCCGCGCCCCACACGACGACCCGATCATTCTCGGCCAGCGCCTCATCGAAGGACAACAGCGTGCGGTCCGACCGTGGCGGCGCGAAACGCCGCGCCACGACGCGCAGGGAATCGGCATAGCGAGCGTCAAGTCGCGCGCCCGTTTCGACGGCCTGGACTTCGAAACCATGGTCGGCAAGCAGCCGCAGCAATGATGCGGGCGAGAAGAAATGCAGGTGGGAGACGTTGTCGTCCAGCGGCAGGTTGGGATGGCCCGACCGGTTCGGCACTTCGATGAACAGGGTGCCGCCGGGCGTCAGAACGCGGGATACCAGGGACAGTTCCTGCCCGGGGTCTTCCAGGTGCTCGAGAATGTGGGACATGACGATCATGTCGAACTCAGCGCCAAGACCGTCCCGCTCCAGCAGGACGGCCAGCGGCTCCACATGGAGACAGTCCAGGTGCGGCCGCGCCTTCTCGCCGATGGGCGAAAGCTCGATGGCGTCGTATCGGCGAACGGCGATTGCGTGGCGAAGCGACGCCGCGAACTCGCCGCTGGCGCAGCCGATCTCCAGCACCGCCGGTTGTTTCACCAGGAACGGTGCGATGAACGCGATCTGCGACTGCTGCCGTTCGCTGGCCGTGCCAAGCGAGCACATAGCCGCAGCAGCATAATTGAACTCCGGAAGCCGAGGCCTCCAGCCATGGAAGCATGTCCGGCAATAGAACCGCTCACCAACGGCTGTGTCGACCGACGCGGGGCTTGCGGCGCCGCATATGGGGCAGGCGCCCGTTTTGGCGTTGTCGCTCACGGCTCGAGCAGCGGAATCAGCATGTTCTCGGCCAGCTCGTCGCGCGGCAGGAATGGCGCCAGGTCTTCGAGCGGCGAGGTGACCATGCGGCCGTCGTCCAGCTTGCGCGAGCTCAGCTTGGGCGCGAAGCCCTGTTCGCGGTCGAGTATCACCTCGCACAGCTGGGGTCCGTCGGCGGCCAGCGTCTCGGCGATGCCGCTCTCCAGCTCGCCCAGACTGGAGATGCGCCGCGTGCCGAAGCCCAGCGCGGTTGCCAGCTTCACGAAGTCGGGGAAGGTCACGCCGCTTTCCGGGCCGCAGCCGACGATATTGTCGGCGAAATAGTTCTGCTGGGTGGAGCGGATCGACAGGTAGCCGTCATTGTTCAGCACGAACACCTTCACCGGCAAGCCCAGCCCGACGATGGTCTGCAGCTCCTGCAGGTTCATCATGATGCTGCCGTCGCCTGCCAGGCTGATCACCCGCTTGCCGCCATTGGCGTAATACGCGCCGATCGCCGCCGGCACGTCGTAACCCATCGACGCGCTGCCCGAATTGGAGAACAGCCGCTGCGTGCCCCTGATGTCGGCGGACTGGAAGGTGACCACGCAGGCGGTGCCGTCGCCCGTCACCACCACGTCGTCGTCGGCCATGGCGGCGAACAGCGCCTCTCCGAAGCAGTAGTGGTTCACATAACCCGTGTTCCTGCGGTATTCGGGCAGCACCACCGGATAGCGCGCCAGCCGCTCCTTGCACCAGGCGACGTAGCCGGCATGCGTCTGCGGCCGCTCGTAGCCGGCCAGTTCCTCGCGCAGCACGGACAGGAACCGGGGCAGGTCGGCGTGGATCGGCAGGTCGATGGAGAGGGTCGGCTTCTCCAGCTCGGCCCGGTCGATGTCGACCATGGCCACCTGGGCGGCGCGGGCGAACGAGCCCCAGTTGTAGCTGATCTGCCGGATGTTCAGGCGGCAGCCCAGCACCAGCAGGAAGTCGGCATTCTGTACCGCGAAGTTGCCGGGCCGGTCGCCGACGGTGCCGGGCCGGCCAGCATAAAGCGGATGGTCGTTGGCCATCAGGTCGTGGGCATTGAACGCGGTGGCGACCGGCGCGCCGATGCGCTCGGCCACGTCCAGGAACAGGTCGGCGCAACCGGCGATGCGAACGCCGGTTCCCGGCAGGATGCACGGGCGCTCGGCGCCGCGCAGCAGCTCGACGACCTGTCGCGCGGCCTGGCGCAGCGCCTCGCCATCCAGGGCGCCCGCTTCCGTCGGCGTGATCGCGGCGATCCGGTCCTGTCCCGTTGCGGGGTCGAACCCGTCCAGCGTCTCCGGATCGACCTGGGTGCCCTGGATGTCGATGGGCACGTCGATCCAGACCGGCCCGGGCCGGCCGGACGTGGCCAGGTGGATCGCCAGCTCCAGCTCGTAGCGGATGCGCGTGGCGTCCTGCACCATGACCGCGTATTTGGTGATGCCGCCCACCATGCGGACGATGTCGACTTCCTGGTCGCCAAGCTGGCGCAGGCCGATCGGAAAGTTGCCGGCGATGGTTTCGCGGCGCACCTGGCCCGACACCACGATCATCGGCAGGCTGTCCGTATAGGCGCCGAACACGCCGTTCAGCGCGTTGATGCCGCCGGGGCCGGTGGTGACGTTCAGAATCGCCGGCTTGCCGCCCAGCCGCGCGTAGCCGTCGGCAGCCATGGCGCAAGCCTGCTCGTGGTGGAAGCAGACCGTGGTCAGCCGCTTCTGGCGGCCGAACCCGTCATTGAGATGCATGGCGCCGCCGCCCGTCACCATGAACACATGGGTCAGCCCCGCGTCGGCGAGGCGCTGGGCGATGTAGTCGGCAACACGCATGGTCGAAATCCAGTCGGTCGGGCCAGTCGTTCAGGCAGGTTGGTCGGGGGATCGGGAGACCCGGGTTGCGCGCGGAGGCATCAGTCCTTCGATGCCAGACGCAGCCGTGCGTCGGATTCCACGGGCAGCGGCGACACGCCCCGTTCGTCGATCATCCTGTGCAGGGCGGAGTCCGCCGAGTAGGGACTGTCAATATCCCCCATGTTGATGGGCGCGTCCTTCGTCACCGGCGCGCGCAGCACCTCGCCGCGCATCAGCTCGCGGCACGAGATCTGGCCCTTCAGCAGCGGCACCGCCAGGTACACGTCCTTCTCCGTCAGCGCATGGCCAACGGGCAGATCTGCCTTGGCGTAGACGCCGCGCACCAGTTCGTTGAGATAGGTGATTTCCTTCTGCGGCGGGATGCGCTTGGCCGTGCCCGGCGCGCCGCACATCTCCTGCGCCTTCTTGAACGCCTTGAACCACTGGTCCGCCTGCTCGGGCAGGGTGCAGTAGGGCGACACGGCGACACCCTGGTAGTCGATGTCCACATGGCGCTCGAAGGTCCGCGCACCCTTGGCATAGGCCATCATCACCGAGAACTGCCAGTCGGTCTGCTCGTGGGTGGAGAAGCCGATGATGTTGTCCGGATAGCGGTTCTTCAGGAAGTCGATCTGGTTCAGCTCGATCTCGGAATCGTGCGAGGGATAGATCGATACGCAATGGTTCAGCG
>CAMBYA010000289.1 GCA_945872035.1 Rhizobium sp. Q54 | reverse complement strand
GGGCCGCGAAGACATCGGCGTGACGCTGATCGAGCCGCAGTCGCTGAGGGCGCTCTACGACATCGTCCACCTGCCGGGTGTGATCCGAGCCGAGCCCTATCGCGCCGTGCCCGTAAAGCTGCGGCTGGAAAACCGGACACGGCGGCTGGCCATCCTCGGCGTTCGGTCGGGTGGCGATCTTCACCGCATCCTCGACCGCGACCAGCGCCCGGTCGGCTTGCCCAGCGATGGTATCGTGCTGTCCGACATGCTGGCCCGACTGCTGCAGGCCGCGCCCGGCGATCTGTTGACCGTCGAGGTTCTCGAGGGAAGGCGACCGACGCGGCAGGTGCGGGTCACGGGGATCGCCGAGCAGTATGTAGGTACAGCTGCTTACATGGACATTGACGCGCTTGACCGGCTGATGCTCGAAGGCTCGAGCATTTCCGGGGCCTGGCTGAAGCTGGACCGGGAGTACAAGGGCGCATTCTACGAAGCGGTCAAAGGCACGCCGGCGATCATCGGGCTGTCGATCCGCGACGCCGCCATACAGGGTTTCAACGAAACCGTGGGCCAGAACCTGATCCAGATGACCCTCACCAACATCGCCTTCGCCGCCATCATCGCCTTTGGCGTCGTGTACAACTCCGCGCGGATCAGTGTGTCCGAACGCGGGCGCGAACTGGCCAGCATGCGGGTGCTCGGGTTCACCCGGGCCGAGATTTCAGCCATCCTTCTCGGCGAGTTGGCGATTCTGGTTCTGCTCGCCCTGCCGCTCGGCATGGTGACCGGCTACGTGATCGCGGCAGGTGTGGTGCGCAGCCTTCAGACCGAACTGTTCAAGCTGCCGCTGGTGATCGATGCCTCGACCTACGCCTGGACGGCGCTGGTGGTCCTCGGCGCGGCGACCATTTCGGCGCTCGTTGTGCGCCGTCGGCTCGACCGGCTCGACCTGGTCGCGGTCCTGAAGACGCGGGAATAGGCATGACCGGGAAAGCAGACATGGGGCGGAACGCGTGGCGATGGATCAAGTGGGGCGCGGGCGCCGTCCTGTTCTTCGCCATACTGTACGTAGCGTTTGCGCCGGAACGTGTGCTGGTGGAGGCCCGTCCCGTGACGCGCGGGCCATTCGAGGTCTCGGTCACCGCCGAGGGCCGGACCCGCATCCGTGACATCTTCACCGTTTCGGCACCGGTGGCGGGCAGGCTGCGCCGTGTCACGTTGGATCCCGGCGATCCGGTGACGGCGGGCGAGACCACGGTCGCCATTTTCGAGCCCGCTGCGCCTGAATTCCTCGACCGCCGCGCGACCGCTCGTTCGCGGGCGCGGCTGGAGCAGGCCAAGGCGGCGACGGCGCGCGCGAGGGCGGATCTCGACCTGGCGCGGATCGAGTGGGAACGCGCGCGCTCGCTTCCCGTCGGCACCACCATTTCCGGCCGCGAGCGAGATCATCGCCTGGCCGAATTCCAGATGGCGGAGGCCGCCCATCAGGCGGCCAAGGCCGAACAGGCGGTGGCGCAGGCGGAACTCATCGTGCCGACCGATGGTGCCGGAGATGATGCTGGCGCGGGCTGCTGCCTGCGCATGGCCGCGCCCGTGAACGGCCGCGTGCTGCGGGTGTTGCAGGAAAGCGAACGGGTGATGCCCGCGGGCACCGCAATCCTGGAGCTCGGCGATCCGCGTGACCTGGAGGTTGTCGTCGACCTGTTGTCACAGGATGCGGTGCGCGTTCGCCGAGGCCAGCCAGTTCGAATCGAGAACTGGGGCGGGGACGGTATTCTGAACGGCCGTGTCCGCTATGTGGAACCGTCGGGCTTTACGAAGATTTCGGCGCTGGGCGTCGAGGAACAACGCGTGAATGTCGTCATCGACCTGACCGACCCCCAGCCGCGCCGGGAAGCGCTGCTCGATGCGTACCGGGTCGAACCGAGGATCGTCGTATGGTCGATGCCTGAGGTGGTGAGCGTGCCGATCGGCGCCCTGTTCCGCTCCGGGCCAGACTGGGCCGTCTACACGATCGAGGGCAAACGGGCCAGACTGCGGCGCGTGAACATCGGCGAGCGCAACGGCGAGGCCGCCCAGGTGCTGAAGGGACTGAAGCCCGGCGATCTCGTTATTGCTCACCCCTCCGAGGATGTCGCCGACGAGGTGCGGGTGCGGCAAGCCAGGGAGTATTGAGGCGCAGGTTGCGCACGGGCATGATCCCGACGGCGTACCGGGGCACCTTCGCATAAGCTGTTCGTTGATAACCCGAAGCCAGACGGTGAGAATGCCCGTCTCGCAAAGGAACGGAATTCGTGCACGAGAAAGAACTCCGGCTGGCGATCGTGTGCAGCGGCGGCATCTCGCTGGCGGTCTACATGCACGGCATCGCCAAGGAGATCCTCAAGCTGGCGCGGGCGTCGAAGCTCTATCACTCGGTGCACGATGCCAACCAGAAGCGCGAGCGCCGGTTCTCCGAGCTGCCGCCTTCGCCCGAGCGGGAAACCGACACCGAGGAGGTCTATTTCGACCTGCTGCGGGAGATCGGCGCCGGGCTCGACCTGCGGGTGATCGTCGACGTCATCGCTGGCGCCAGCGCGGGCGGCATCAACAGCGTGCTGCTTGCCCGGGCGCTGGCCCACGACCTGCCGTTCGACGTGCTGCGCGAGATGTGGCTGGCGGGCGCCGACGTCGAGGCGCTGATCACCGAGGGCAGCACCACCGCCTGGAGCGACCGGTTGTTCTGGCCGCTGGTGCGCTGGATCGCGGGCGACCGGTTCAGCGACATCGAGCTCGACGATGAGGTCACCGGCAAGCTGCGCCGGATGATGCAGCTGGTCCGGCTGCGTCCGCCCTTCGACGGCGAGCGGCTGCTCGACAGCCTGATCACCGCCATGGAGGCCATGGGCACGCCCAAGAGCGCCATCGACTCGCTGATGCCGAGCGGCCTCAAGCTCGACATGTTCGTGACCCTGACCGACTTCTTCGGCTACGCGCGGTCGATCCCGCTCTACGACCCGCCGATGATCGAGGAGCGCGAGCACCGCCACCGGCTGCATTTCCGCTACCGGCGGTGGGCCGACGGCCAGGTGGAGACCGATTTCGACACGGGCTGCATCCCGGCGCTGGCCTTCGCCGCCCGCGCGACCGCGAGCTTTCCCGCCGCGTTCCCGCCGGCCCAGCTCGGCGAGGTCGAGCGGGTGCTGGGAAGGCGCGGCCGCAAATGGACCGCCAAGGACCGGTTCCTGCGCGGCAATTTCCGCCCCTACCTGGCGTCCGGCACGGACCCGGAGAAGACCTCGTTCCTCGACGGCAGTGTGCTTAACAACAAGCCGTTCGCGCCGGCCATCGACGCCATCGGCCGCCAGCCGGCCTATCGCCGCGTCGACCGCCGGCTGGTCTACATCAATCCCAGCCCGGCCGACAAACCGCCGCCGCCCACCGGCAAGCCGCCCGGCGTGCTGCGCACCCTGAAGGCGGCGCTGTCCGACATCCCGCGCAACGAGCCCATCGCCGACGATCTCGACTGGGTGCAGGAGCTGAACCGCCGCACCCGCTATACCAGCGAGATCATCGAGGCGGCGCGGCCCGACATCGCCGCCGCCGTCGAGAAGGTCACGCGCGGCAGGCTGGACCGGCGTCGGCTCACCAGCGCGCAGATCGCCCGGTGGCGGGCGCTGTGCAATGGCGAGGC
>CAMBYA010000288.1 GCA_945872035.1 Rhizobium sp. Q54 | reverse complement strand
CCGCACATCGACGCCATCCTGGCCGGGCTGGAGACGGGCGAGACGGTCTCGCACATCCTGATCACTCACACCCACATGGACCATTCGCCGGGCGCCGCGCCGCTGAAGCAGGCGACCGGGGCAAAAACCTACGCCTACGGCCCCCATGGCGGCGACCGTGGCAAGGGCGACAGCGAGGAAGGCGGCGACTGGGATTTCATGCCGGACGTCCGGGTGCCCCATGGCGGCGTCGTCGAGGGCAAGGGCTGGTCGTTCGAGGGTGTGTTCACGCCGGGCCACACCTCCAACCACATGTGCTGGGCCTGGCGCGAGGGCAAGGCGCTGTTCACCGGCGACCATGTCATGGGCTGGTCCACCTCGGTGATAGCACCGCCCGACGGCGACATGCACGCCTATATGGACAGCCTGCGGCTGCTGCTCGACCGCGACGACGAGATCTACTGGCCGACGCACGGCCCGGCGATCCTCGATCCCAAGCCGTTCGTGCGCGCCTTCATCGCCCACCGCGAGGAACGCGAAGCGCAGATCATGGCGTGCCTGAAGTCCGACGTGCGCTACATCCCGGCCATGGTGAAGATCATGTACGCCAACGTCGCCGAGTCCCTGC
The DNA here is from genome assembly GCA_945872035.1 of Rhizobium sp. Q54. Lineage (GTDB taxonomy): Bacteria > Pseudomonadota > Alphaproteobacteria > SMXS01 > SMXS01 > RI-34. Next base: position 3,049 of record CAMBYA010000288.1, on the reverse strand, counting down.
ATCCCGCCGCCGCCCGATCGGTACTGGCGCATCTGGAGCACATGATCGAAACCGGCCGCGTGGTTTCCTCGACCACGCCGCCCGGCCAGAAGTCCCTCTACACCGCGGTCAGCCAGTAATGCCTGTCCTGCCGAACTCGCTCGAGGCCCGCGACATCGCCAGCCTCGTCCACCCCTACACCAACCTGGCGAAACACGCCGAGAACGGGCCGCTGGTCATCGACCGTGGCGACGGCATTCATGTCTGGGACACGGACGGCAAGCAGTACATCGAGGGCGTCGCCGGTCTGTGGTGCGCCTCGCTGGGCTATGGCGAGAAGGAACTGGTCAAGGCGGCCACGGCGCAGATGGAGAAGCTGGCGTTCAGCCATCTGTTCCAGAGCCGCAGCCACGGCCCGGTGATCGAACTGGCCGAGAAGCTGAAGTCGCTGGCGCCGTGCGATACCGCGCGGGTGTTCTTCGTCGGCGACGGATCGAGCGCCAACGACACCGCCATCAAGCTGGTCTGGTACTACAACAACGCCATCGGCCGGCCCGAGAAGAAGAAGATCATCGGCCGGCTGAAGGCCTATCACGGCGTCACCGTCGCCTCGGCCAGCGTCACCGGCCTGACCCACAACCATCTGGACTGGGACCTGCCGCTGAAGGGCTTCCTGCACACCGACTGCCCGCACTACTACCGCGAGGCGCTGCCCGGCGAGACCGAGGACCAGTTCGTCGACCGGATCATCGGCAATCTGGACCGGCTGATCAACAAGGTGGGCCCCGAAACCGTCGCCGCATTCTTCGCCGAACCGATCCAGGGCGCCGGCGGCCTGATCGTGCCGCCCCAGAACTACTTCCCCAAGCTGCAGGCGGTACTGAAGAAGTACGACATCCTGCTGGTGGCCGACGAGGTCATCACCGGCTTCCTGCGTACCGGGAACTACTGGGGCTGCCAGACCGTCGACATGCAGCCCGACATGGTGACCTGCGCCAAGGCGCTGTCGTCGGCCTATCTGCCGATCGGCGCGGTGACCATCCCGTCCTTTATGCACGACGCCATGGTCGAGCAGTCGAAGAAGATCGGTACCTTCGGCCACGGCAACACCTATTCGGGACATCCGGTCTGCGCCGCCGTGGCGCTTCGAACGCTGCAAATCTACGAGGAGCGCAACATGCTCGAGCATGTGCGCGGACTGATCCCGCGCTTCCAGCAGCGGCTCGCGGCGCTGGCCAGCCATCCACTCGTGGGCGAGGCCCGGCTGGGCGGCGGCCTGATGGGCGGCGTCGAACTGGTCGCCGACAAGGCGACGAAGAGGCCGTTCGACCCCAAGCTGACCGTGGGCATGAAGGCGCTGCTCGCCTGCCAGGAACAGGGGCTGATGATCCGCGCCGTGGGCGACGTGGCCATCCTGTGCCCGCCGCTGATCATCACCGAGCCACAGATCGACGAGATGTTCGACCGGCTGAAGGCGGCGCTGGACGGGCTGCAGGTGCACTGACGCGGCGCATCCCAGCCTTTCGTTGAATTTCCTTGTTATCCGGTCGGCCATGGCCAACATAACGCGCCACGTTTGAGGTCATCTCGCGGGAGCGGGCGCAAGTCCGGATGATGCTATGAACACAACTGTCCTCGACCGGCCCAAGGGCAACCTGACGCCGCTGAACGTCACCGAGATCGACCCGTTCATCGATCTGAGGGCCGAGATCGACAGGCTGCGCAAGGAGCGCAACGCCGTCATCCTTGCGCACTACTACCAGGAGGGCGAAATCCAGGACATCGCCGACTTCGTCGGCGATTCGCTGGACCTGTCGCGCAAGGCCGCCGCCACCGACGCCGACGTCATCGTGTTCTGCGGCGTGCGCTTCATGGCCGAGACGGCGAAGATCCTGAGCCCGCAGAAGACCGTGCTGCTGCCCGACATGAAGGCGGGCTGCTCGCTGGAGGATTCCTGCCCGCCCGACCAGTTCCGCAAGTTCCGCGAGGAGCATCCGGACCATGTCTCGCTGACCTACATCAACTGCTCGGCCGAGGTGAAGGCGCTGTCCGACATCATCGTCACCTCGAGCAACGCCGAATACATCGTCGACCAGATCCCCAGGGACAAGCCGATCCTGTTCGCGCCGGACCGGTTCCTCGGCGGCTACCTGGCCAAGAAGACCGGCCGCGACATGCTGCTGTGGCAGGGCTCGTGCATCGTCCACGAGCAGTTCTCCGAGCGCGAGCTGGTGAAGCTGATGGGCGAGCATCCCGGCGCGCCGGTGATCGCGCATCCGGAATGCCCGGGCCACATCCTGCAGCACGCCGACCATGTGGGCTCGACCTCGTCGATCCTGAGCTATGCGCTGACCTCGGACGCCGACACCTTCATCGTCGTCACCGAGCCGCATATCATCCACCAGATGCAGAAGAAGGCGCCGCACAAGACCTTCATCGGGGCGCCCAACGACGACGGCAACTGCAACTGCAACAACTGCCCGTTCATGGCGCTGAACACCATGGAGAAGCTCTATCTGTGCCTCGCCAACATGACGCCGCAGATCGAAGTGCCTGAAGACATCCGCGTCAAGGCGCTGCGCTCGGTGCAGCGCATGCTCGACATGTCGCCGCCTGTGCAGCCCGCGAAAAATGGCTGAGCCGCTGCCGCTGTCGCAGGAAGCACTCGACGACTTCATCACCCGGACGCTTGCCGAGGACGTGGGCACCGGTGATGTCACCGCCGAGGCTACGATACCCGAAACCGCCCGCTTCCGGGCCCGGATCGCCGCGCGCGAGCCTCTGGTGGTCGCCGGCCTGCCGGTCGCCATCGCCATCGTCAAGCGGCTGGCCCCGGGTGCCTCCGTCGAGGTGCTGATCGAGGACGGCAGGACCGCCCTGCCCGGCGACGTCGTGGTGCGGATCGAAGGTCCGGCCCGCGCGCTGCTGACCGCCGAACGGTCGGCGCTCAACATCCTGCAGCACCTGTCGGGCGTGGCGACGCTGACCCGCTCCTATGTGGACGTGATCGCCGGCACCAAGGCTAGGCTGCTCGACACGCGCAAGACCATTCCCGGCCTGCGGGTGCTGG
>CAMBYA010000287.1 GCA_945872035.1 Rhizobium sp. Q54 | reverse complement strand
TGCGGCAACTCATCGATGCTCGTGGCGCGCAGGAGACGACCAATCCGAGTGATGCGCGGATCACCGCGGGTCGCCTGCCTGAAGCCGGTGTCGTTATCGGCAAACATGGTGCGAAACTTGAAGATCGAAAACTCGCGTCCCTGAAACCCGACCCGCCGCTGCATGTAGAACACGGGGCCGCGGGAATCGAGCTTGATGAGGATCGCTACCAGGATCAGCAGCGGCAGCAACGCCAGCAACAGGATGCTCGCCAACAGGTAGTCTGAGAGGAGCTTGATCAATCGGCCGTGCCGGGACAGCGGGCTGCGCATCAGGTTCATCGCGGGCAGGCCGCCCAGCGTCGCGATTGGCCGCCCGATCCACTCGTGGCCCAGCCGCGGCAGCATCAACTCGACATCGAGCGCGAGGCTGCGGAGCGACGCAACACAGCGATCGATAATCTCCGGCTCGCGCCAGTTGAACAGGAGCACGACGCGGTCCGGCGACAGTGCCGCCGCCATGTCGGGCAGGTGCTCCATGCCGGCCCGCACGGGACAGCCATCCACCGGCGCAGGCAGGTCGCTACCGACGGAGACCACGCCAAGTACTTTCAGCATGCGCGAGTTCTTCGTGGCGAGCCAGGCGGTGAAGCTGGCGATGCGTTCCGCGTCGCCCACCAGCAGCAGCCGGTCGCAAAGCGCGCCATTGTCCTGGGCGGCACGAACGAACGCGGCCCGGACGAAGAACCAAACGATCAGCCCGACCGTGCCGCTGGACATCCAAAGCGTGAACCAGATGCGGGAAAAATCCGCGGATGTCTTGGAACCGAACCCGATGCCAAGCAGGATGAGGGTCACCAGCAACTGGGCGCCAATCAGCATCACCGTCTGCTGGGCGCGCTTGGCATAGGTCTCCAGCGCATAGAGCTGGCGCCAGCGGAAGATGTTGACGGACAGGATGGCGCCCAGGAAGACGGGAAAGAGGTAGCTCGGGGCCAGTTCCATCTCGCCGAATTTCAACTGCGAGGCGATAACCGCCGCCGCAAGCATGATGATCACGTCGCCCGCCATCGCCGCGAACTCGATCATCCTTGGCGTCCAACGGAAATCCGTTGGACGAGACGATGCCTCGCCGCCGATGACGACCCCCTCTTTGCCCGCCTGAAGCACGCGCGATGCCCTCGTCTGCGCCTACTTATCTGCCCAGCGGGAGTTTGCGTTCAAAACGTCATCATTGCCAAGCCAAAACGGCGTGGGCGTGCGCGGTGACGGCATTGCGCGCCTGTTGGCCGCCAGTGTATGCCATGCTGGCGAAAAATCGCGAACGAGGGGGTTGCGGTCCGTTGCAGAAGCCCGACAAATCCGAGGACGGACTGGCCTTCGGCGACAATATCGGCGAGCTCAAACGGAAGTCATTCCGCGGCGGCCTGGCGTTCGCCATCGCCCAGGGCTGCCAGATCCTGGTGCAGATCGCCTCGACCGTCATACTGGCGCGCCTCCTGACTCCGGCCGATTTCGGACTTGCCGCCATGGTAGTCCCGTTCGCGGTCGCGATCGCCGTCGTCAGCGACCTGGGGTTGGGCCAGGCGGTGGTGCAGCGCAAGGATCTGACCTACCAGCATCTGTCGAACCTGTTCTGGGTATCGCTGGCGTTCCACGTGGTTCTGCTGGCGATCTTCCTCCCTCTCACCCCGCTGGTCGGTCTGTTCTACGGCAGGCCGGAGCTGACCACCGTGGCATTGGTCTATTGCAGCCTGTTCCTGATCAACGGGCTCGGCGCGCTCCACCGGGCGGTACAGACGCGGCGGCTGCAGTTCGCGAGACTGGGCATGTTCAGGCTCTGGGCCAACCTGTTCGGCACCAGTGTCGGCATCTTCATCGCGGCGGAATGGCACACCTATTGGGCTCTGGTGGCCATACCGATCGCCGGCAGCATCATGGGACTCGCGCTATCCTGGCTGGGCAGCGGCTGGCGCCCCGGCCTGCCGGACCGGCGCGTGGACGTGCGCAGCATGATCGGCTTCGGCGGCAATGTCGCCACGGTGAGGCTGCTCAACTTCGTGTCGTCAAACGCGGACACGGTGATGATCGGCAAGGTTTGGGGCGAGGTGCTGTTGGGATACTACGACCGGGCATACCGCCTGATGGTGACGCCGACCAATCTTATTACGGCGCCGCTCGCCAACATGGCGCCGACCGTCTTCGCGCGGCTGTTCGACAAGCCGCAAAGTTACCGCCGCGCCGTGCTCGGGCTGATGCGGCTGGTGCTGCTCGCCGCCATCCCGGCGATGACGTGCGCGGTCGTCATGGCGCCGGAGCTGATCCCCCTGGTTTACGGGGACGCCTGGGGGCAGGTGATTCCGATCTTCCAGGCGTTCGGGGTCGCGGCCCTGCTGCGGTTCCTCATGGTCATGCTGGAATGGCTGTTCGTTGCCGAAGACCGCACCCGTGAATACAGGACGTGGGCGATTATCAGGACGGTCCTGATGATCGGTTCCTTCGCCGTGGGCCTGCCTTGGGGCGGCCTGGGCGTCGCGACCGCCTATGCCGCGACGCTGCTGGTGGTGATGCTGCCCGTATTGGCGATCATGGTCACGAGGCGCTCGCATATCCGCCTTGCCGACATCGGCCTGACGATCGCGCTTTTCCTGCCTGGCACGGTCCTGGCCATCGGCGCCATGACCGTCCTGTCGCTCCGTACGGCATGGCCGGATTGGCTGACCCTGCTGGTCTGCCTGGCGCTGTCCTACGGCACCATCTGGGCCGCAGCGTGGCTGTTTCCCGCCGGCCGCCGGTCGTTCAGGCTGGGTCTCGATGTCCTCCGTCACGGGCGGTCGGGCGACGAGATGGCAGGATGACCTGCCACGGCCTGCCGCCAGCGGACGTACCGACATTGGCGCAAGCGCCCCCCCCTGTTATAACGTGTTGATTCGGGCAGGCTACGAGGTCGCATTGGCGCCAACCAGAACCATCACGGGCGATCCCATCTCCCGGCGGTCGGTGCGCCACATCGTCATCGGCGGCATCCCCACCGCCGTGCTGGGTTCGCGCGGCCTCGCCGACCGCTTGGTAGCCGATTGCCTGGCGCACCGGGAACAGCCCGAGCGCTGGCCGACCATGGTGTTCTCCACCAACGGTCAGACCCTATCGCTGGCCGCTAACGACGAGGGCTTCCGCGACGATCTGCTGAAGGCCGATATCATCCATGCCGACGGCGGTGTCATCGTCGCGGCCTCAAGGCTGACGCGCGCGCGGATTCCAGAACGGACGGCGACGACGGACTTCATCCACCACGCGGCGCGAGCGGCGCCGGAGGCAGGCGGCTTGCGATTCTTCCTGCTGGGCTCGACGGACGAAGTGAACCGCGCGGCCGGCGAGAAGCTGATGCAGCTCTACCCCGGCGTCACGATCGCCGGACATCACCACGGCTATTTCGAGCCTGACGAAGAAGGTCGGATCTGCGACCTCATCAACGCGTCCAACGCGGACGTGGTCTGGGTCGGCCTGGGCAAGCCGCTGGAACAGCGCTTCTGCGTCCGGAACCGCAGCCGCATCCGCGCCGGCTGGATCCTCACCTGCGGCGGCTGCTTCCACTACCTGACCGGCGATTACAGGCGGGCGCCGCTGTGGATGCAGAAGGCCGGCCTGGAATGGCTGCACCGCATGGTGTTCGGGCCGAGATAT
>CAMBYA010000286.1 GCA_945872035.1 Rhizobium sp. Q54 | reverse complement strand
CCCGACGCAACCGCCAGAAAGTCCCCGCATGCATGAAATCGATGTTGTCGGCATCGGCAACGCCATCGTCGACGTCCTTTGCCAGGCCGACGACCGCTTCCTCGACCGCCACGGCCTGACCAAGGGCGCCATGATGCTGGTCGATGCCGAGCAGGCCGGCCGGCTGTACGCCGCGATGCCGCCGGGGGTAGAGATTTCCGGCGGGTCGGCGGCCAACACGATGGCGGGCATCGCCTCGCTCGGCGGCACGGGCGCGTTCATCGGCAAGGTGCGCGACGACCAGCTCGGCGAAGTGTTCGCCCATGACATCCGCTCCATCGGCATCAGCTTCATGACGCCGCCCGCGCTCGAAGGCCCGCCGACCGGCCGCTGCCTGATCATGGTCACGCCCGACGGGCAGCGCACCATGAACACCCTGCTGGGCGCGGCCAACGACCTGACACCCGACGACGTCAACCCGGCGGTCATCGGTGCCGCGAAGGTGACCTATCTGGAAGGCTATCTGTGGGACCCGCCGGCCGCGAAAGACGCCTTCCGCAAGGCGCTGGACATCGCCCACGGCGCGGGCCGCAAGGTGGCGCTGACGCTGTCGGATTCGTTCTGCGTCGACCGGCACCGCGACGAATTCCGCGCCCTCGTCGACCAGGTCGACATCGTCTTCGCCAACGAAGCCGAAATCCTGTCGCTCTACCAGGTCGGCACCTTCGACGAGGCGCTGCACGCCGTGCGCCGGGCCGGGACGCTCGCCGTGCTGACGCGCTCCGAGCAGGGCTCGGTGATCCTCGACGGCGGCGACGTACATGTGATCGGCGCCGAGCGCGGCGTGACGGTGATCGACACCACCGGCGCGGGCGACCTCTACGCCGCCGGCTTCCTGTCGGGCCTGACGCGCGGCCGGCCGCTCGCCGAGTGCGGCCGCATGGGCGCCATCGCCGCCGCCGAGGCGATCAGCCACATGGGCGCCCGGCCGCAGGCGGATCTGGCCGCGCTGGTGGCCGGGAAGCTGGGGTAGCTCGCTCCTCAACCCGCTGGATCGGTTCCGGCGCTGCCGCCGTCAAGCAAGACCTGCAATTCCGACCGGGCGCGGCTGACCCGGCTCTTGATGGTGCCGATGGCGCAGCCGCAGACCTTGGCGGCTTCCTCGTAGGACATGCCCGCCGCGCCGACCAGCATCAGCGCCTCGCGCCGCGACGGCGACAGCTTGCCGAGCGCGTCGCGCAATGAGAGCAGTTCCATGTGACCGGGCTGGGCGGCGGGCGCGACGATGTCCGGCTCGTTGCCCGTGGCCTCCTGCTCGAATTTTCGCCGTCGGAGTCCGCTGAGGAAGACGTTGCGCAGGATGACGAACGTCCATGCCTTGAAGTTGGTCCCGGCCTGGAAGCGGGCGCGCGCCGACCAGGCGCGCAGCAACGCGTCCTGGACCAGATCGTCGGCATGGGACGACGAATGGGCCAGGCTGCGCGCATAGCCGCGCAGATGCGGGATGATCTCCTCGAGAGCCTGGGCGAACGCTGTGTCCGGCAGCGCCGTCGGCTCGAGCGGGCCCCGCTCGATCACCGCCGCGACGTCGGCCATCGCGTCAAACTTGTCCATAGGCTCCTCGACGTTGAACAACCCGTGGTTGTCGGCTCACGGGTTGTAACGTTCAGGGGCGTGAAAAGTGTCCCGAAAGGTTCCGAGAAAAGCTATGTACGGACGCGTACTTGGACTGGTTTCAGCTGGCGCCGAACCCCTCCAGCCGCCGTCGCCGCGGCTTTCGGGCGCCAAGGCGATTCCGCCCTGGCTGAAAGCGCTCTAGCTCTTCGCCCAGTCCCTGATCAGCATGGGGCCGAGTCGCTTGCCGCCGAAGATGTGGATGTGCAGATGCGGCACTTCCTGGTGTGAATCGGGGCCGTGATTGGCGAGGATGCGGTAGCCTGGCTCGGTCAGTTCCAGCTCGGCCGCGACCTTGCCGACGGCGCGGAAGAAACCCAGCACGAGTGCGTCGGGCGCGTTGGCCGTGAAGTCGGCCATGGAGACATATGCCCCTTTCGGGATAACCAGAACGTGGATCGGCGCCTGCGGATTGATGTCGTGGAAGGCCAGCGCGCTGTCGTCCTCGTAGACCTTCTTGCAGGGGATTTCGCCGCGCAGGATGCGGGCGAAGATGTTGTTCTGGTCGTAGGCCGTCACTTCTTCCTCCCCTTCTTCTCCTCGATGCCGGACACCCCCTCGCGGCGCGCCAGCTCGGCGAACACCTCTTTCGGGGTAACACCCTTGGCCGACCACAGCACCATCAGGTGGAACAGCAGGTCGGCGGATTCAGCGACGGTCTCGCCCTTGTCCTTGGCGACCGCGGCAACGATGGTCTCGATCGCCTCCTCGCCCATCTTCTCGGCGATCTTGTTGATGCCCCGATCGTGCATCTTGGCCACGTAGCTCTTGTCCGGGTCGCCGCCCTTGCGGGACTCGATGAGCGCGAACAGCTTGTCGATGACGTGTTGCTGGGCCATGGGGAAACCTTATGGGCCGACGGGCCGGATGGCAACGCCCGCCGCCGCCATGTGCGCCTTGGCCTGGGCCACCGAGAACGTGCCGAAATGGAAGATCGAGGCGGCGAGCACGGCGGTCGCGTGGCCGTCGCGGATGCCTTCGACCATGTGGTCGAGGGTGCCGACGCCGCCCGAGGCGATCACCGGAATGCGCACCGCGTCGGCGATGGCGCGGGTGAGCGGGATGTTGAAGCCCTGGCCGGTGCCGTCCCGGTCCATGGACGTGAGCAGGATCTCGCCGGCGCCGTTGCGCTCCGCCTGGCGCGCATACTCGACCGCGTCGATGCCGGTGGCGTTGCGGCCGCCATGGGTGAAGATTTCCCAGCGGCCCGGCGCCACCTGCTTGGCGTCGATGGCGACGACGATGCACTGGGAGCCGAATTTCTCGGCCGCCTCCCTCACGAAGTCCGGGTTGTTGACGGCGGCGGTGTTGATCGAGGCCTTGTCGGCGCCCGCCAGCAGGAGCCTGCGCACATCGTCGACGGTGCGGATGCCGCCGCCCACGGTCAGCGGCATGAAGCACTGCTCGGCGGTGCGGCGCACCACGTCGAGGATGATGCCCCGGTTCTCGTGGCTGGCGGTGATGTCGAGGAAGCAGAGCTCGTCCGCGCCGGCAGCGTCGTAGATCTTGGCCTGCTCCACCGGGTCGCCCGCGTCGCGCAAATTGACGAAATTGACGCCCTTCACCACGCGCCCGTCCTTGACGTCGAGGCAGGGGATGATGCGCGCCTTCAGCATGAGGTTTTCGCCCCAATCTCTAATTCGTCATCCCGGCGAAGGCCGGGACCCAGACCTCTCTTACGAAAAACCAGCGCGTAGCGCTCACTCGTCAAGCCTGGATCCCGGCCTTCGCCGGGATGACGGCTGTACTTGTGGGTAGAAGTCTCAACCATTCTTCAGCAGCTCCAGCGCCGCTTTCGGGTCCAGCCTGCCGTCATACAGTGCGCGCCCCGAGATCACGCCCTCGAACGGCGCGCCCGTGGCCTTCAGCGCGGTGAGGTCGTCCAGCGACGCGACGCCGCCCGACGCGATCACCGGGATGCCGGTCGCCCGCGCCAGCGCCGCCGTCTGCTCGACGTTGACGCCGGTCAGCGCGCCGTCACGGTCGATGTCGGTGTAGATGATCGCCGC
>CAMBYA010000285.1 GCA_945872035.1 Rhizobium sp. Q54 | reverse complement strand
TCCATGGAGGACATCCGCCGGCGGGAGGCCGCTCTCCTCAGATCCGGACGCTTCCGATCGCGCCCAGCAGGCCAAAAGCCTGCAGCAGCCAGATGATGACGGCGATGACGACGACGATGTTGAGGATCTTTTTGATCTTCGCGTCCATCGGGATGTAGGCATTGACCAGCCAGAGCAGGATGCCGACGACGATGAGGATGATCACTACATGCAGCAAGGGCATGTCTTCTCCTGTTGGGAGCGCCGATGGACGGGACTTTCCGGAATCGGCGGAGCGGCGGCACCGAAACGGTAGCAGCCTGAACGTACAGGACATCTCCGATGTTCCCTGGATACCTCCAGGACCGCGAGGCGGGGGAATTGCGCATCCGCGCCGGTCATTGGTCGGGAGGGAAGATTTTCGTGGTGAGCCCGTCGGGGTTCGAACCCGAGACCCTCTGATTAAAAGTCAGATGCTCTACCAGCTGAGCTACGGGCTCCCGAAAACGCGCGGACCATACGGTTGGCGCGGGTGACGGTCAATCCCCGTCTCCGTGATGTTTCGTGTAACACGCGTTCAAACTCCCTGTTGTGTCGCTCCGGGGGCTCGCATAGGGTTTTGCCGTGTCGTTGGGGAGAGCACGGCCGGCCACGTCCGGGTCGTCGCATGTGGAGAACCGAACATGAAGCAGTTGCAGGACAAGGTGGCCATCGTCACCGGCGCGGGCAGGGGCATCGGCCGTGCCATCGCCATGGCCTATGCCAGGGAAGGCGCCAAGGTCGCGGTGGTATCGCGGACGCCGTCGACGGTCGAGGAAGTCGCCGCCGAAATCAAGGCCACGGGCGGCGAGGCCATCGGAATCGCCTGCGACGTGGGCAAGCGCGACCAGGTGTTCGCCGCCGTCGACAAGACGGTGAAGGCGTTCGGCACCGTCCACATCCTGGTGAACAACGCCCAGGGCTTTGGCACCGAGGACGACCCGCAACCCTCGACGGTCTATGTCGCCATGGAAGACACCAACGAGGACGAGTGGGAGTACACTTTCCGCACCGGTGCGACGGCGTCGCTATGGTTCATGAAAGCCGTGTTCCCGCACATGAAAGCCCAGCACTACGGCAAGATCATCAACTTCGCCTCGAGCTCCGGCCAGATGGGGTTCCCCGGCAACACCTGCTACAACTCGACCAAGGAAGCCATCCGCGCCCTGACGCGGACGGCGGCCAACGAATGGGGCCAGTACGGCATCAACGTCAACACCATCAACCCGGCGCTGGAGACCCGCGCGTTCGACGCGTGGAAGACCGCCCGGCCCGAATTCGTCGAGGCGCTGAAGCAGCGCATCCCGATGCGCCGGCTCGGCGATCCCGACGTGGATGCCGGCCCGATCGCCGTGTTCCTCGCCGGTCCCGGCTCCGACTACATGACCGGCAGCACCTTCATGCTGGAAGGCGGCATGCACACGCTGCCATAGGGATTGGGCGCAATTATCTGCCGGTACGCGCGAGATTCCCGACGGCAAAGCTTGCGAACGGTTCCGGATGCGCAATATTCCAGGTATCGCCGATCCCGGCGATTTGGGAGAGACACATATGATCATCCGTACTCTGGCGACCGCGTCGCTTACCGTCATGCTGATGTCCTCGGCGGCTTACGCGGCGTCCGACTATCTGCTGGAACTTGGCGACGTGAAGGGCGAGTCCAAAACAAAGTTCGGTGGCGGCGGCGGCAGTGGCGGCCAGATCGAGATCCAGTCGTTCTCATGGGGAGCCAGCAACCCCACCAGCGTCGGCTCCAGCGGCATGAGCGCAGGCAAGGCGGCGGCGCCGGCCGCACCGCCCGCCGGTCCGGGCACCATCGTCGTGACAACTTCGGGTGCCACCGCCAAATGCGCCACGGGCAAGCACTTCGCGAACGCGGTACTTACAGCCCGGACTGGCAAATACACGCTCGAGGACGTTACCGTGACCGCGTGCGACGTCCATGGCGACCCGCACGTCCAGGAAATGAGCTACGGCAAGGTTTCCTTCAGCGATCTGTCGATCATGTCGTCGCCCACGCAGAAGAAGGGCGCCCATTAACGACCTCGCGGACTACCTCGGTCGGCCGCAAGATCATTGCGGCCGGCACCTCTTGCTGGTTTGATCGGGCAAAGGGGAGAGAACAATGACCGTCATTCCGTGGGGCGCGTTCGCGCTGATCCTCGGCCTCGCACTGATCATGGTGGGGCTTGGCATTGTCTATGGCTACGCCCGGGGCGCCTGGGAATACGCTCCGGGCGCGACAATTCTGAAGAACTTCATGAGAGCGGCCTATGCCTGCCTGATAGCCGGCCTGGCCCTCATCGTCGCAGGCGCGCTGACGGGCGGCATGCCCAGCACGGTGGCGGAGCGCGCGGTGCCGGTCAGCCTGTGCTACGGGGCGGCGCTGGGCCTGCTGCTGGTGATCCTGACCTACAACGTGATGCATCACCGGGTACGGATCATGACGGCGCCGGGCTCGCAGGGCGAGGACGAGAAGTCCCAGCGCGTCACCCGCGTCCACGCCAACTTCACCGAATATGTGCCGACCGGCCTCGCACTACTGGTGATGGTCGAGCTGTCGGGCGCACCGGCGATCATGGTGCATTTCGGTGGCGGCCTGCTCGTGCTGGCGCGTTATCTGCACGCCTATGGCTACACGCGGCATCCCATGGCCAGCTTCGGCCGCATCGTCGGCATCCAGTCGACCATCCTTTCGATCAGCTTCATGGTGGCGACGGCGTTCTACTACCTGGTGCTGTGCCGGGTATTGTGACCCGTTTCCGTTCGTGATTTCGCGAGCGTAGCGACGCGAAGTCACACAGAAGGAGCCTCGGAAAGACTAGGCGCGTTCCCGCGTCTTGTAGAAATGCACCTTCGGCCATTCCTCCATGGTGCGGTTCAACTCCCACATGTTGCGCGCGAGCAGGACCGGGGCGCCGTCGCGGTCCTCGGCCAGCACCGAGCGGCGCTCGTCGAGGAACTTCTTGAGCTGGACGGGGTCGTCGCTGTCGACCCAGCGGGCGGTCTCGAACGGCGCCGGTTCGAAGCTGATCGCGACCTTGTATTCGGCCGCGACGCGCGAGGCCATGACGTCGAGCTGGAGCTGACCGACCACGCCGACGATCCAGCTCGAGCCCAGCAGGGGACGGAACGCCTGTACCACGCCTTCTTCCGACAGGTCCTCGAGCGCACTGCGCAATTGCTTGGAGCGGCTGGGGTCTTCCAGCCGCACACGGCGCAGGATTTCGGGTGCGAAGCTGGGAATGCCGGTGAACTTGACGTCATCGCCTTCGACCAGCGCGTCGCCGACGCGCAGCGTGCCGTGGTTGGGCACGCCGATGATGTCGCCGGGCAGGGCTTCCTCGGCCAGCTCGCGCTCCTGGGCGAAGAAGAAGATCGGATTGGCGATGGCGAGCGGCTTGCCGCTGCGCACCTGCCTCAGTTTCATCCCGCGCTTGAAGTTGCCCGAGACCAGCCTGACGAAGGCGATGCGGTCGCGGTGGTTCGGGTCCATGTTGGCCTGGACCTTGAACACGAAGCCGGTCACCCGGTTTTCGGAGGGCTCGACCGGCGCCGGCTCGGCCGGCTGGGGTTGCGGCGGCGGGGCGAACGCCTCGAGCGCGTCGATCAGCCGATCGACGCCGTAGTCCTTCAGCGCGCTGCC
>CAMBYA010000284.1 GCA_945872035.1 Rhizobium sp. Q54 | reverse complement strand
CGTGGAGGCCAATCATGAGAGCTACATGCGCGATGGAACTGTGGTAGTCTCGCGCTCGTTGCGGGAGCTCACACAGCGAACGCACGCCCTCGAATCATAGATTTTGGGTGCCATGGCATTGCCATGCACCACAAAATGATTTGCTAGAGGGGGGAAACGCGCACTTGTTGTTTGTAAGATTCCGTTGGATGTGCAAAAGTTGCTCGTCCTGTAGCCGTCTCTGGGAAGAGGAGTAAAATCGAATGAAAGGGATGTGGAAAATCGTTCTGCCGGTAGCCGTCATGGGCCTGGCACTTTCCGCTTGCGAAAAGAAGACCGAAGAAGCCCCGGCTGAAGCGCCGGCGGTAGAGGCACCGGCTGAGCCGGCGCCAGAAGCCGCGCCGGCCGAGCCGGCCGCTGAGGCCCCGGCCGAAGCTCCGGCCGATGGCATGGCTCCGCCCGCCGATGGCGCGGCTCCGGCCGAGACCAAGGAAGGCGCGCCGACTCCGTAAGGACGGCATCTTCTTGAGTTCAGGAAAGGGCTCCCGGATCTTCCGGGGGCCCTTTTCATTTGCGTCTCCCGCCGCGTGGCTCGGGAATCCGCATAGGGCGCCGACGACGCTCCCGCTATAGTGCCGCGCCATGGCGATGCTGCGCTATCTCCGCACCCACCCGTTCTCGACGATGGCCCTGTGCAACATCGCCGGCGATCTCTGCTATGTGGGCTTCGCGTTTGATTCACCGCAGGCGGTAAGCGTGCCCAAGCTGGCCGGCGCGCTGTTCACCATCGTCGCCCATACCATCCTGCTCGCCTATGGCGACGACCAGGCGCGGCACATCGCCGGCGAGAACGGCGCACTGTCGCGGCTGGTGCTGGCGCTGCGTGGCCGCGCCCGGCGCCTGCTCGTCGGCCTGCCCGACACGCTCCGTCGATGGGCTCAGGTCAAGCCGATCGGCGTCAGCTTCTCCATGCTGGCGTTGAACGGCGTCGGCCTGTTCGCCGACGCGGTGCGCCATGCCGACACCGCGAACTGGGCGAGCCTGTCGCAACTGGCGCTGGGCCTGTTCATCGTCATCGGCTGTGCATGCTTCGCGGCGGCCGATTTCGTACGCGGCCAAAAGGCCGCCGATATCCTCACCACCGCCGCGCCGGTGATCCTGACCCTGGCCACCGCCGCGAGCTGGGCGCTGGCGGCCACGACGCTCAACCCGTTCGTGATCATCTCCGTCCTGGTGTTCGGCATCTCGAACCTGGCGGGCTACTTCACCCGGATCGCGAAGCCGCTGCCGGCGAGCGAGGCATGAAGGGCCTCTATCCGGAGATTGGAAAGCCTGCGGAATTCCGCCGGGCAAGCCAGCGGTAGCGCCATTCGCGCGTCCATGCGATTCATGCTAATCGGTTGGCGTCACGCGCATGATCGTCTTGCCGATGCTTTCGCCCTGGTAGAGCCGGTGCAGCACCGACGGGTAATCGGCGATCGTGCCGTCGATGATGTTCTCGCGGCAGCGCAGCCGCCCTTCCTTCATCCAGCCCGCCATCTCCTGGCGCGCCGCGGCGTGGCGGTTTTCGTAGTCGAAGATGATGAAGCCCTCCATGCGCGCCCGGAGCGTCGCCAGGGCCAGGTAGTTCTTCGGTCCGTAGATCTCGTTCTCGTTGTACTGCGACGTCGCGCCGCAGACGATGATGCGCCCATGCATGCCGAGCCGCCGGAAGATCGTGTCGAGCAGCGGGCCGCCCACATTGTCGAAGACCACGTCTATCCGATCGGGCGTCGCCGCCTTGAGCTCGCCGTAGAAATCCGGCGAGCGATAGTTCAAGGCGGCGTCGAATCCCAGTTCCCCGGTCAGCCACCGGCACTTCTCGTCCGAGCCGCAGACGCCGACCGCGCGCGCGCCCTTGATCCGGGCCAGCTGACCCGCCACCGAGCCGACGGCCCCGCTCGCGGCCGTGACCACGACGGTCTCGCCCGGCTTCGGCTTGCCGACCTCGTCCAGCCCGAAATACGCGGTGAGACCGGTGAGGCCCAAACCGCCCAGCCAGGTCGGAAGGTGTGCGATGGAAAGGTCGGCCTTGGTGAGCAGATCGCCTTGCGCGAGCCCGTATTCCTGGGTGCCGAGCATGCCCGTCACCTTGTCGCCGGCCGCGAATCCGGGATGCCCCGACGCGACGACCTCGCCGGCGACGGGAACATCGACAACGTCGCCGATGCCGACCATGGCACGGTAGGATTGCCCGGCGTTCAGGTGCGTGCGAACCGACGGATCGATGGAGATGTATTCCGCCCGGACGAGGACCTCGCCGGCCGACGGCAGGGGCTGTGGCTCTCGCGTAATGGTGAAGTCATCGTTGACGGCCTCGCCCCTGGGCCGCCGAGCCAGCCGCAACCGCGTGTTCATCAGCATCGTCGTTCCTCCCCGATCCGCCGACCCTATGGGCAGCCGCCGGCCGGCGCAAGACGCGGCAACGCTGGAGCCCCCAATTGGTGACGGTCGAATTAACCCGGCCCAGGCCGCTCCATGAAGCAGTGGATGTCGGAGCGGTGCGTCTCGACGAATCCATGCCGCCGGTAGAGCGACCCGACCGGGTTCCAGAGCAGATGCTCGAGCCTCACCGGCAGACCAAGGCGGTCGGCCAACGCCAGGCAGTGCGCCAGAACGGCCGAGCCGGTCCCTTGCCGCTGAAAGGCCGGAAACAGGTAAAACTCGCCGAATCGAATATGGTCGACGAGCACCTGGAAGGACAGCGTCCCAAGTCCATCGTCGCCGCGCCTGATCTCGAAGAACGGCTTTTCCCCATAGCGCCGGGCATGCAGGTCGCGCTGGAGCGCCTCGTCCCAGCCCCAGCGCTGGACGATGTACGGCCCCATGGCCGCGCGCTTTGCCTCGAAGGCAAAATCGACATTGCCGGCGGCGGCGCCGAGTTTGGGAAAGGTCAGATCGGGAGGAAGGTCCGGTATCTGCATGACTGAAGGTTACCGGTTCGTCGCCGCCAAGGCGACCGGCTCTGTCGCGGCGCGAGGACACCGCGCCGCCAACATTGCCTCGGCGGGGTTTCATGACTAGTTTGCATTGAACATCAAGGTGCCGTTGGGGCACTGGCGCTTCCCCGGCATGGTCCGGCCGGCGCCTCGCGGAGTTCAGAGACCCATGGCATTCAAACCGAACTACAACCAGCAGCGCGCCGAGCGAAACCGTTCGAAGGAACAGAAGAAGCAGGAGAAGCTGCAGCGCCGCCAGAGCGACGCGGCAACCCGCGACGACGGCGAAGCGCCCGCGCCGGACACGGCCGAAGACTCTCAGGACGCCTGATCCCAGGTCCGGTGGCTGACCTTCCGCAGACGCGACAGGCAGCGCCGCCGACCCGTCGCGGCGGCTGGCGACGCTCGGAAACCGACCGAAAAGCGTGATACTGGAGGATTACCTTTAAGCCATTGAAATAATGGCGCGCCCGGAGAGATTCGAACTCCCGACCCCCAGATTCGTAGTCTGGTGCTCTATCCAGCTGAGCTACGGGCGCCTGTGGTAGGCGGCGGAACCTACTCAAATCGTCCGGCCATTGCAAGCCCGCTGGGAGACCCTTCGTTCGATCGCCCTTGAACCGTGCACGCCGCGGCCGACGTCTTGCCAAAGAACGACGTCGGCTAACGAATGGCCGGGCAGGACGATGGCGCAGGTTGAATGCTTGTAGGGTCCG
>CAMBYA010000283.1 GCA_945872035.1 Rhizobium sp. Q54 | reverse complement strand
TTAACCCGCGCTTCTTTCCGCGTCTTGCAACCAAACTTCGCCGGCCAAACCGGCTTTACGTCAAGAATTCAAAACGGAGATAACATCATGAACCGCCTGTCCACCCGTAATTGGGGCACCCGTGCGATCGCGTCGATCGCCCTTGCCCTGACCCTGGTCGTCGCCCCGGTTGCCACCGGCGTCGCCATTGCCCAGGACGCCGCGGCGCCTGCCGCCGACGCGCCCGTCATGACCGATCCGGCCGCGCCGGCTGCCGACGCCGCCGCGCCGGCCGAAGCCGCGCCGATTGCCGACGCCGAGATGGCTGAAGTCGAGAATCCCTACGGCCTGAAGGCCATGTGGGAGCACGGCGACTACATCTCCAAGGGTACGCTGTTCATCCTGGTCGTCATGTCCATGGGCACCTGGTACATCCTGTTCACCAAGATTTGGGATCAGGCCAAGTTGTTCCGTCAGGCCAAGGCCGTCGACAGTGACTTCTGGAAGGCCCCGACCCTGCAGGAAGGCCTCGACAAGCTGGACCGTGGCAATCAGTTCCGTGCCCTGATCGAAAAGGGTCTGGGCGCCGCCCAGCATCACGAAGGCCGTCTGACCGACCAGATCGACGCGCCCGAGTGGATCGCCAACAATCTGCAGCGTGAGTCCGACACCATCCAGAACCGCCTCCAGGGTGGTCTGGCCTTCCTCGCCACCGTCGGTTCGACCGCTCCGTTTGTCGGTCTGTTCGGTACGGTGTGGGGCATCTATCACGCCCTGATCGCCATCGGCGTTGCCGGTCAGGCCTCGATCGACAAGGTCGCGGGTCCCGTCGGTGAAGCGCTCATCATGACTGCCATCGGTCTGGCCGTCGCCGTGCCGGCGGTGCTTGGCTACAACTGGCTGGTCCGCCGCAACAAGGCTGCTGCGTTCATCGTCCAGAACTTCACGACCGACTACGGCTCCTACCTGGTGCAGAGCCGCGCCGCGACTGCCCGGAGCCACTAACATGTCAATGACCGTCGGAGATAAGGATGCCGATGGTGTGATGAACGAGATCAACACCACGCCCCTCGTGGACGTGATGCTCGTTCTCCTCATCATCTTCCTCATCACCATTCCAGTGGTGATCACGACGGTGCCGGTGACGCTGCCGAAGGCGACCAACCAGGCGACCGTGACGAAACCAGAGAACGTCGTCATCGCCGTCGACGCCAACGGTAACGTCTACTGGAATGCTGTGCAGGTCGAGGGACCTACCGCACTGTCGGAGAAGCTCGCCGCCGTGGCGGTGCTCGATCCTCAGCCGGAAGTCCACATCCGCGGCGACAAGGCGGCCCGCTACGAGTTCGTGGGACGTGTTGTCGTCGCCTGCCAGCGCGTGGGTATCGTGAAGGTTGGCTTCATCACCGAACCGCTGCGCCCCGGCGCCTGAACCGTCAGTCAAAGGAGTATAGCCAATGGCTATGAGTGTAGGTAATCGGGACGAAGCGGACGTGATGGTGGAGATGAACACCACGCCGTTGATCGACGTGATGCTCGTGTTGCTGATCATGCTGATCGTCACGATCCCGATCCAGACCCACGCCGTGAAGCTCGACATGCCAGTGAACAAGCCGTCGACGCCGCCCGAGCCGCCTGAAGTGGTCGAGTTGCAGGTCGATTTCGACGGCACGGTGCTCTGGAACGGCAACGTTGTCTCCAATATGGGACAGCTCAACGGCTACCTGAACACCGTCGCCTCGCAGCCGAAGCAGCCGGAAATCCATATCCGTCCCCACAAACTCGTGAAATACGAGTACGTGGCGAAGGTGATGGCGGCGACCCAGCGCCTCGGCCTGAAGAAGATGGGACTGATCAACGATAGTTCGATCGGCGGCTGACGCATTCATGCCGGGTTCAATGTCGCGAACCTATGGTTTGTCTTGCGCGGTTGACGCGTAGAACTTTGAGAAATGGAAGACACACATGAACGGGAAACAACTCGTCGCCCTCGTGATGGTCGCCCTGGCCGGTCCGGTCCTGGCAACCGCCGTCGTGGACACGGGCGCTGCCGTTGCCGCTCCCAAGCAGCAGAAGGTCAGCGAGAAGGTCGGTAAGCCTCTGCAGGAAGCCCAGGCGGCTCTCCAGGCGAAGGATTACAACAAGGCAATCGCCAAGCTCGACGAGGCGAAAGCCGTCGAGAAGCGGTCGCCGTACGAAAACTATGTGATCAGCCAGTTCGAGACCAACGCCTATGTCGGCCTGAAGCAGTATGACAAGGCCGCCAGGGCGATCCAGTCGACGATCGACAGCGGTATCGCGGCCCCGGAAGAGGTCACGACGCTGCGCAAGAACCTGATCCAGATCTACTACAGCCTCAAGAACTACAACGCCGCCGTGCAGGCCGCGCAGCAGTATCTGAGCCAGAACCCCGGCGATTCCGATATGCAGGTTCTGGTCGCCCAGAGCCAGTACCTGCAGGGCAAGTGCGCCGAGGCAGGCTCGACGGTGAAGAAACTGGTCGATAGCGCCCGGTCGGCCGGCAAGCCGGTGAAGGAGGAATGGCTCCAGATCCAGCTCAGCTGCGCCCACAAGGCCAAGGACGCGAACTCCATGCGTGACGCACTGGAGCAGTTGGTCCGCGTTGCCCCGAGCAACAAGGATTACTGGCGTGACCTGATCAACGCCTTCCGCGCAACCAATGGCAGCGATGCGATGAACCTGGAAAGCTTCCGCCTGATGGATCGCCTTGGCACATTGACCACTGCGGACGACTACATGGAGATGGCGCAGGTCGCCGTTCTGCTCGGCGTGCCGGGCGATGGCCAGAGTGCGATCAAAGAGGGCTACGAGAAGAAGATCCTCGGCCAGGGCAACGACGCGGGCCGTCATGAGCGTCTGAAGAAGACGGTCGATGACGCCGTGGCGGTCGACAAGACCGAAACGGCTGCTCTCGAGAAGGAAGCCGTCACCGCCACGACCGGTGAGAAGGACATCGCGGTAGCCGAGTCCTATGCGAGCTATGGCCAGTACGACAAGGCAATTGCCTCGTACCAGTCCGGTATCAAGAAGGGTGGCCTGAAGAACCCGGCCGCAGCTCAGCTGCGTCTTGGCCAGGCTCTGCTTGCCGCCGGCAAGAAGGCCGAAGCCGACGCCGCGTTCAAGGCCGTCAAGGGCGACGCCTCCTACGAGAAGCTCGCCAACTACTGGATGATCGCTTCGTAACAGACGGGTTGGCCGCTCTGGCGGCCCTCCTGCCAGACTACCGGAATCCCCCTCGCTTTGCGGCGAGGGGGATTTTCTTTATGATCCAGCCATTGGCTCCCGGTTGGTTTTGCATGGCTCCGGAGCTTGCCGTTGGGTACCCTGCGCGCAGTCTCTGGCAGGATATACGGGAGAAGCGGACGTGACGGCATCGCAGCGGCGCCTGGCCTTCTGGCTTATCGGGTTCGTGGCCTTTCTCGGCGTTATCTGGCTGCTCCGTACGATCCTGCTGCCCTTTCTCGCCGGTCTAGCGGTGGCTTATTTCCTCGACCCGATCTGTGACCGGATGCAGCGCTGGGGCATGTCGCGGGTATGGGCGACGTCGCTCCTGACCGTTGGCTTTGCGTTGCTGGTGGCTGCGGCATTTGCTCTGTTGCTACCACTCGCGATCCATCAGCTCGGAGACCTCGTCGACAGCGCGCCGATGTTGCTCGATGTTGCCAAGGATAAATTC
>CAMBYA010000282.1 GCA_945872035.1 Rhizobium sp. Q54 | reverse complement strand
CAGCTTCACCTACAACCTGTTCCACTACCTGGCGGAACTGGGGGCAGATGTCATCGTGCACCGGAACGACCAGATCGGCGTCGCGGAGCTGATGGCCCTGAAGCCCGAGGGCATCGTGCTGTCGCCGGGCCCCTGCACGCCCAACGAGGCCGGCATCTGCCTCGATCTGATCGGTGCCGCCGCCGGCAGGATCCCGCTGCTCGGCGTCTGTCTCGGCCACCAGGCGATCGCCCAGGCGTTCGGCGGCCGGGTGATCCGCGCACCCAGCCTGATGCATGGCAAGGTCAGCGAAATCAACAACACCGGCAAGGGTGTGTTCCATGGTCTGCCGTCCAGATTCCGGGCGACCCGCTACCACTCGCTGATCGCCGAGCGCGAGAGCCTGCCCGACTGCCTCGAGATCACGGCCTGGACCGACGACGGCCTGATCATGGGACTGGAGCATCGCCAGTTCGAGATTCACGGCGTCCAGTTCCATCCGGAAAGCATCGAATCCGAGCACGGCCACGAACTGCTGCGCAATTTCCTCGACCGCGCGCGCACCCGCAACGCCGCCTGATGGCCGACATCAAACCTTTCATCGCCAAGGTCGCGACCGGGGCAAGCCTCTCCGAGGAGGAGGCCTACACGGTGTTCAGCGCCATGATGGACGGCGACGTAACACCCGCCCAGATGGGTGCGTTCCTGATGGCGCTGCGCGTGCGTGGCGAGACCGTCGAGGAGATCACCGGCGGCGCCCGGGTCATGCGCGAGAAAGCCGTGCGGGTGACCGCGCCCGACGGCGCCATCGACACCTGCGGCACCGGCGGGGACGGTAGCGGCAGCTACAACATCTCGACGGCGGTTGCGCTGGTCGTCGCCGCGCTGGGGGTACCTGTCGCCAAGCACGGTAACCGGGCGCTGTCGTCCAAATCCGGCTCCGCCGAGGTGCTGCACCAGCTGGGCGTGAACATCGACCGGGAGCCGGACGTGCTGGAGCGTTGCCTGGGCGGCGCCGGCATCACCTTCCTGATGGCGCCGAAGCATCATACCGCCATGCGCCATGTGGGTCCGGTGCGGGTCGAGCTGGGCACAAGAACGATCTTCAACCTGCTGGGCCCGCTGTCCAATCCGGCCGGCGCGTCGCGCCAGCTGCTCGGGGTGTTCGACAGAAAATGGGTGGCGCCCATGGCCGAGGTGCTGCGCAACCTCGGCTCGACCGCCGTCTGGGTCGTCCACGGCGAGGACGGGCTCGACGAGATCACCACGACAGCCGCGACCCGCGTCGCCGAACTGCGAGACGGCCAGATCCGCGAATTCTCGATCACCCCGGAGGACGCGGGCCTGCCCTATGCGCGCCCGGAGGACCTGAAGGGCGGCGACCCGGCGCATAACGCCGCCGCCTTGCGCGCCCTGCTCGACGGCCAATCGGGCGCCTACCGCGACATCGTGCTGATCAACGCCGCCGCCGCTCTGCTGGTCGCCGGGAAGGCGCGCGACCTGCGCGCCGGCGTCGCCATGGCCGCCGACGCGCTGGACTCCGGCGCGGCAAAGGCTACCCTCGACAAACTCGTGTCACTCTCGAACGCCCCATGACCGACGTACTCGCCAGGATCTGCGCCGACAAGCGCCAGCATGTGGCCGCCTGCAAGGCCGCGCGCCCCCTCTCCGCCATCGAGGACGCAGCCCGCGCCGCGCCGCCGCCGCGCGGATTCATGGCGAGCCTGCACGCTGTCGTCGCAGGCGGCGGCTTCGGCCTGATCGCCGAGATCAAGAAAGCCAGCCCGTCGAAAGGACTGATCCGCGCCGACTTCGATCCGCCGGCGCTCGCCCGCGCCTACGAGGCGGGCGGCGCCACATGCCTGTCAGTGCTGACCGACGTTCCGTATTTCCAGGGCGACGACGCCTATCTGGTCGCCGCGCGCGAGGCCGTGTCGCTGCCGGTGCTGCGCAAGGACTTCATGCTTGATCCCTACCAGGTGGCCGAGGCGCGCGCGCTGGGCGCCGACTGCATCCTGCTGATCATGGCCGCGCTGGAAGACAGCCAGGCGATGGAACTGGCGGTCTGCGCCGCCAACTGGGGCATGGACGTGCTGGTGGAAGTCCACAACGCCGAGGAACTGGACCGCGCGCTCGACCTCGACGTACCGCTGATCGGCATCAACAACCGCAATCTCAAGACCCTGACCGTCGACCTGCAGACCGCCCGCGACCTGGGTCCGCGGGTGCCGATCGACCGGCTGGTCGTCGGCGAAAGTGGCATCAACAGCCATGACGAGCTGGTCGACCTGGCCCGCTACAACATGAAATGCTTCCTGGTCGGCGAGTCGCTCATGAAGCAGCCGGACGTCACCCGCGCCACGAAAACATTGCTGGGAGCCGCGTGATGGCCGGCCTGACCCATTTCGACAGCGACGGCAACGCGGTCATGGTCGATGTGTCAGGCAAGTCGGTCACCGCGCGGGTCGCGGTCGCCAGGGGCCGCATTGCCATGCTGCCGGAAACCCTCGCCATGATCCGCGACGGCAGCCACAAGAAGGGCGACGTTCTTGGCGTGGCCCGCCTCGCCGGCATCATGGCGGCCAAGCGGACCTCGGACCTGATTCCGCTATGCCATCCCCTGCCCCTCGACAAGGTAACCCTGGAGCTGTCCTGCATCGACGCCGACAGCGCGGTGGAGATCGAGGCCACGGTCAAGGTGACCGGCAGGACCGGCGTGGAAATGGAAGCCCTCACAGCGGTTTCCGTCGCCGCGCTCACCATCTACGACATGTGCAAGGCCGTCGACCGCGCCATGCGGATCGGGGACGTCAGGCTTGTCCACAAAACGGGCGGCAAGTCCGGCACGTTCGAGGGCGAATAGCATGATCTCGGTCGATGAAGCGCTGGATCGCATCGTCGGCCAATGCCCGCTGATGCCGCCGGAAAGCGTGAGCATCGCCGAGGCGTCAGGACGCGTGCTCGCCGTGGATGCAGCCGCCCGCCGCACCCAGCCGCCCTTCGACGTCTCGGCCATGGACGGCTATGCGGTCCGCGCCGAGGACGTGGCGTCGGTGCCGGCGACGCTGCGCGTGGTGGGCCACGCCCCCGCGGGCGATGCCTTCGACGGCACCGTCGGTCCCGGCGAGGCCGTGCGCATCTTCACCGGCGGCCCGGTACCCGCAGGCGCCAATGCCGTGATGATCCAGGAGGATACGGACGCGGCCGAAAGTGCCGTCACGGTGAATGAAGCGGGTGGTCTGGGCCAGCACATCCGCCGCGCCGGCATCGACTTCCGCGAGGGCGACGTGCTGCTCGAGGCTGGCCGCATGCTCTCGCCCGCCGCCATCGGCCTGCTGGCCGCCATGGGCACACCCTGGATCGACGTGCGGCGCAAGCCCCGCGTGGCGCTGCTGGCGACCGGCGACGAACTGGTGAGGCCCGGCGAGCCGGTCGGTCCCAACCAGATCGTCAGTTCCAACTCCATCGCGCTCAAGGCGCTGATCGAGCGACATGGCGGCATCGCCATCGACCTGGGCATCGCCCGCGACGACGAGCAGTCCCTGCGCGCGATGGTCGAGGGAGCCCGGGGCGCCGACATCCTGGTGACCATCGGCGGCGCATCCGTCGGCGACCACGACCTCGTCAAGCGCGTACTCGGCAATGTCGGGCTGGAGATCGACTTCTGGAAGATCGCGCTCAGGCCCGGCAAACCGCTGATC
>CAMBYA010000281.1 GCA_945872035.1 Rhizobium sp. Q54 | reverse complement strand
ACGGACAGCGGTTGGTGCTGGCCGGTGAACGCATTATCTTGTGGTTCCAGCCCGCTTCACCCCTGATTCTGGACAGCGCCTTGGCCGATTTTATCCATCTCCGCGTCCATTCGTCGTACTCGCTGTCCGAGGGCGCCATCCACCTGAAGCAGCTCACCAAGCTGTGCACGGCGCACAAGATGCCGGCGATGGCGGTGACCGACACCGGCAATCTCTTTGGCGCGCTGGAGCAATCCGTTTTGATGTCCGAGGCCGGCATCCAGCCGATCATCGGCTGCATCGTGCGGGTGTCGTACGCCCAGGCGCCGCTGGGCCAGCAGGCGCCCGATCCGGCGCCGGTCGTGCTGCTGGTGCAGAACGAAACCGGCTACCGCAACCTGATCAAGCTGGTCAGCCGCTCGTTCATGGAGACCGACGCGACGAGCGAACCGCGGGTCTCGCTCGACGACCTGCTCGACGCCAGCGAGGGTCTGTTGCTGCTGACCGGCGGGCCGGACGGCCCGATCGGCCGGCTGATCCAGCAGAACCAGCTCGCCGCCGCCGAGGCGCTGGCCAGGCGCTTCGCCGAAGTGTTCGCCGGCCGGACCTATGTGGAGATCCTGCGCCACATGCAGGACGACGAGCAGCGCACCGAGGCCGCGTTCCTCGACATCGCCTACCGGCTCGACCTGCCGCTGGTCGCCACCAACGACGTGTTTTTCGACAAGAAGGGCATGTACGAGGCGCATGACGCCCTGCTGTGCATCGCCGGCGGCGCCTATGTGGGCCAGACCGAGCGCCGGCGGGTCACGCCCGAGCACTATTTCAAGTCGGCCGAAGAGATGAAGGTGTTGTTCGCCGACCTGCCGGAAGCGATCGACAACACGGTGGCGATCGCCCGGCGCTGCGCCTTCATGGTCAGCACCCACAAGCCAATACTGCCCAAGTTCTCGCGCGGCGACGACGAGGTGGAGGAACTGCGGCGTCAGGCACGGGAGGGTCTCAAGGTCCGGCTCGAGCAGATCGTCCTTCCCGAGGGCACGGCGATCGAGGACTACGAGAAGCGGCTGGAATTCGAGCTCGACGTCATCATCGGCATGGGCTTTCCCGGCTACTTCCTGATCGTGTCCGACTTCATCAAATGGGCGAAGGATCACGATGTCCCTGTGGGGCCGGGCCGCGGCTCGGGCGCCGGATCGGTGGCCGCCTGGGCGCTGCAGATCACCGACCTGGACCCGCTGCGCTTCGGGCTGCTGTTCGAGCGCTTCCTCAACCCGGAACGCGTGTCGATGCCCGACTTCGACATCGATTTCTGCCAGGAAAAGCGCGGCCAGGTGATCTCCTACGTTCAGGAGAAGTACGGCTTCGATCAGGTCGCCCAGATCATCACCTTCGGCAAGTTGCAGGCCCGCGCCGCGCTTCGCGACGTGGGCCGTGTGCTGGAGATGCCCTACGGCCAGGTCGACCGGCTGTGCCGCATGGTGCCGAACAATCCCGCCAAGCCGGTGACGCTGGCCGAGGCCATCGACGGCGAGCCGCGGCTGCAGGCCGAGCGCGACGGCGACGAATCCGTGGCCCATCTGCTGGAAACCGCGCTGAAGCTGGAGGGTCTGTACCGCAATGCCTCGACCCACGCGGCCGGCGTGGTGATCGGCGACCGGCCGCTCGACGAACTGGTGCCGCTCTACCGCGACCCGCGCTCGCCTATGCCGGTCACCCAGTTCAACATGAAGTGGGTCGAGCCGGCCGGGCTGGTGAAGTTCGACTTCCTCGGCCTGAAGACGCTGACGGTGATCGACCGCTCGGTCCGGCTGATCCGCCGGCGCGGCATCGAGATCGACATCGCCCGGCTGCCGCTGGACGAC
Source organism: Rhizobium sp. Q54 (assembly GCA_945872035.1). GTDB lineage: Bacteria > Pseudomonadota > Alphaproteobacteria > SMXS01 > SMXS01 > RI-34. Next base: position 1,869 of record CAMBYA010000281.1, on the reverse strand, counting down.
GAGAAGACCTTCCGCATGCTGTCGAAAGGCGACGGCGCCGGCATCTTCCAGCTGGAAAGTTCGGGCATGCGCGACGTGCTGAAAAGCATGAAGCCCGACAGCTTCGAGGACATCATCGCGCTGGTGGCGCTGTATCGTCCCGGCCCGATGGACAACATCCCCACGTATATCAAGCGCAAGCACGGCGAGGAGACGCCGACCTACATGCACGACTGGCTCAAGCCGGTGTTGGAGGAAACCTACGGCGTCATCATCTACCAGGAGCAGGTGATGCAGATCGCCCAGATCCTGGCCGGCTACAGCCTGGGACAGGCCGATCTGCTGCGCCGCGCCATGGGCAAGAAGAAGCAGGAGGAGATGGACGCCCAGCGCGCCAGCTTCGTGCAGGGCGCGGCGGCCAAGGGCGTCGATCCCGAGCAGGCGACCTTCATCTTCAACCTGGTCGACAAGTTCGCCGGCTACGGCTTCAACAAGAGCCATGCGGCCGCCTACGCGCTGGTCGCCTACCAGACCGCGTGGCTGAAGGCCAACTATCCGGTCGAGTTCCTGGCCGCGTCCATGACGCTCGACGCCGGCAATACCGACAAGCTCAACATGTTCCGCAGGGAGTTGGAGCGGCTGTCGATCCCGCTGCTGCCGCCCGACATCAACAGGTCCGGCGTGGAGTTCGAGGTCGAGGCCGTGGATGGCGACCGGCTCGGCGTCCGCTATGCGCTGGCGGCGGTGAAGAATGTGGGCGCGCAGGCCATGCACACGCTCGTCGAGGAGCGCGAGACGGCCGGGCCCTACCGCGACCTGGGCGACCTGTCGCGCCGGATCGATCCGCGGCAGGTCAACAAGCGCCAGCTGGAGAACCTTGTAAGGGCAGGGGCGTTCGATTCGCTCAACACCAACCGTGCCCAGTCCTTCGAGGCCACCGAGACCATCCTGCGCCACGCGGCGGCGGCGGCGAGCGACCGGACGTCGAACCAGGGCGGCCTGTTCGGCGGCGCGGCGGCCGGCGAGCCCTCGGCGCTGAAGCTGCCGGTTGTCCGTGACTGGGGGACCATGGAGAAGCTGTCCAATGAGTTCGACGCGGTCGGTTTCTTCCTCACCGCCCATCCGCTCGACGCCTACAAGCGCGCGCTGAAACAGCAGAACGTGATGACCTGGCTGGAGGCCTATGCCCAGATGCAGCGCGGCATGACCGGCTTCCGGCTGGCGGGCGTGATCTCGCGGGTGCAGGAGCGCAAGTCGCAGAAGGGCAAGCCCTATGCGTTTGTCGAATTGTCCGATTCGAGCGGCGCCTTCGAAGTGATGTTCTTCTCGCAGCAGTTGTTCTCCCACCGCGACCTGCTGGTGGTGAACAAGTCGGTCGTGCTCACTGTCGAGGCGCGCATGGAGAATGACGCGCCCAAGCTGGTCGCCAACTCGGCCCAGACCATCGACGAGGTCGCCGCGGCCGCGGGAATGGGCCTGCGCATCGTCATCGACAGCGACAAGCCGTTCGACGTGGTCAAGGACATCCTGGAGCAGGGCGGACGCGGCAAGGGGCTCGTCCATGTCACGCTGAACCTGCCGGAGACGAGCAGGCAGGTTGAGTTGACGCTGCCCGATCGATACAAGATATCGCCAAAGCTGCGGGACAGCCTCGAAACCGTCCCCGGCATTCTCGAAGTCCAGGAAATCTGATGACCGAAACGATTCCGTTCGCCGCCACCGTCATGATGCTGCGCGACCGTCCCGGTGAGATGGAAGTGCTGATGGTGCAGCGCCACCGCGACATGAAGTTCATGGGCGGCGCGCTGGTGTTCCCCGGCGGCAAGCACGATCCGGCCGACGTGGGCGCGGCGAAGTACGCCACCTGCACGTCGGAGGACGTGGCCTTTC
>CAMBYA010000280.1 GCA_945872035.1 Rhizobium sp. Q54 | reverse complement strand
CGCAGAAAGCCGCCTATTTCAAGTTTCCCAACCCGGCCTCGCGCTATTCGGTGGTCGGCGTGATGGTGGCCAAGACCGCGAGCGGCATCCGTGTCGCCGTGACTGGCGCCGGTCCTTGCGTGTTCCGCCAGTCCGACATGGAAAGCGCGCTGTCCGGAAACTTCAGTGCCGACGCGCTGTCCGGTATCACGCAGGACGCCGATGGCCTGAACGAGGACATCCACGCCTCGGCCGAATACCGGGCGAATCTGGTCGTGGTCGGCGCGAAGCGGGCGGTGGCGGAAATCGCGTAACTCTTCCGCGATCTGCCGGCTGCTGAAGGGGAGGCAGCATGCGGAAGTTCGGTATCGGCCAACCGGTACGCCGGGTGGAGGACGTGCGCTTCATCACCGGCGCGGGGGCATATACCGATGACCTGAACCTGCCGGGACAGGCTTACGGCTACCTACTCAGGTCGCCTTGGGCCCATGCCGCCATCAGGTCGATCGACGTCTCCGCCGCTCGTGCCGCCGAAGGCGTGCTCGGCATCTGGATAGGCGCCGACCTCGCCACCGCTAGCGTCGGCGATCTTCCCTGCGCGATCAGCGGCGTGCTGCGAAACAGGGATGGGTCGATGCTCGACGTCGCCGGACGGGCGGTCCTTGCGCGGGACCGGGCGATGCATGTTGGCGACGGGCTTGCGTTTGTCGTCGCCGACACCCTGGCGAAGGCGAGGGCCGCCGCCGAACTGATCGTCGTGGACGCCGAGGAACTGCCGGCCGCCGCCAACCTCGCCGACGCCGTCCGCGGCGAAGCGCCCCGATTGCGGGAGTCCGCGCCCGGCAATGTCTGCTTCGACTGGGAGGGCGGCGACATCGCGGCGGCCGATGGAGCGTTTGCCCAGGCAGCCCATGTGACGGCCATCGACCTGGTCCACAACCGCCTGGCGCCCAGTCCGATCGAGCCGCGCGCCGCACTTGGCCATTTCGACGACGGACGGCATGTGCTGCGCACGTCGACCCAGGGCGCCAACCTGTTCCAGCGCGTGATCGCGCCGGTCCTTGGCATCGACCAGGACTCGCTTCGCATCATCACCGCCGATGTGGGCGGCAGCTTCGGCATGAAGGAGTTCATCTACCCGGAGCACATCCTGGTGCTGTTCGCCGCTGAAAAGCTTGGACGGCCGGTCAAGTGGACCGGCGATCGATCCGAGTCCTTCCAGAGCGACCTGCATGGGCGGGATGTGATCAGCCATGCCGAGATCGCCTTCGACGCCGATGGCCGCGCCACCGCGCTGCGCGTCCACAACCGGGCCAACATGGGCGCCTATGTCTCGCTGTTCGGGCCGGGCATCCAGACGCTGGGCGGCGCCCGGCTCACCGGCGGCCTCTATGCGATTCCGGCGATCAACGTCCGCGTCACCGGCTACTATTCCAATTCGGTACCGGTCGATGCCTATCGCGGCGCCGGCCGGCCCGAAGCTGCCTATGTGATCGAGCGGCTGATGAACAAGGCGGCGCGCGAGCTCGGGCTGGAACCGGACGAGATCCGCCGCCGCAACTTCATCCGGCCGTCCCAGCTCCCCTATCGCCATCCGCTGGGCTTCGTCTTCGATAGCGGCGCGTTCGAGGCGAACATGGACGAGGCAATGCGGCTTGCCGAGTGGGCAGGCTTTCCCGCACGACGCGACGCTTCGCGGGCGCGCGACAGGCTGCGCGGCATCGGCATGTCCTGCTACATCGAGAGTTCGGTGGGGTTCGGCTACGAGGCGGCCGAGATCCGCTTCCCCGAGGACGGCACGGTCGAGATCGTCGCCGGAACCATGTCGGCCGGGCAGGGGCACGAGACCGTCTGGGCGCAGATCGTGACCGAGCAGTTGGGCGTGCCATTCGAGGCGATCCGGCTGGTGCAGGGCGATACGGACAGGGTGAAGACCGGCGGCGGCACCGCCGGATCGCGCTCCACCTACATGGTGGCGGGCGCATTCCGGCTTTCGGCGGATCAGGTCATCGACAAGGGCAAGACTTTCGTCGCGGCGCTGCTCGGCGAGCCGCCCGAGTCGATTGAATTCTCCGACGGCATGTTCCGGTCGCCCGGCTCGAACAAGTCCATGTCGATCATGGAGACAGCCGCCGCCGCGCGCCGCGATGGCGAGGGACTGGATTCCGGCGCCACCTTCAACCACGACATCTCGACCTTCCCGAACGGCTGCCACGTCTGCGAGGTCGAGATCGATCCCGACACCGGCAAGGTCGAGGTGGTTCGATATCTGGTGGTCGACGATTTCGGGCGGATCGTGAACCCCATGGTGGTCGACGGCCAGGTCCATGGCGGCATCGCCCAGGGTCTTGGCCAGGCGCTGATGGAGCACAGCCTGCATGACCCTGATACCGGCCAGCTGATCACCGGCTCGTTCATGGACTACGCCCTGCCGCGCGCCGACGATCTGTGCGCCATCGAGTCGAGCTACAACGAGGTGCCCTGCACCACCAGCCCCTATGGCGTGAAGGGCTGTGGCGAGGCCGGCACCACCGGCGCCTGTCCGGCGATCATGAACGCGGTCCTCGATGCCTTGGCCGAACGCGGCGTGACCGAACTCGACATGCCGGCGACGCCGCTCAGGGTCTGGCAGGCATTGCGCGGCGCCCGGTAGGGATCAGTCCGCTTCCTCGAACGCCTCGGGCGTGTCGAAATCCCGCAGGATGCCGGTGTCCTCCATCGGCACCTCGCACAGCTTGTCGGCATAGGTGTGCAGCAGTTCGCGGGCGCCCTTGTCGCCGCTGATCGCCAGCATCTCCGGGAAATAGCGGCGCGACCACAGCACCGGATTGCCCCATTTGCCGTCATGGGTGGGGACACAGATCGTCCGGCCTTCGTCTTCGTCATAGGCGGCGATCAGCCGGTCGACGTGATGGGCGGTGACGAACGGCATGTCGCCCAGCGCTACCACGACGCCATCAACATTCGCGGGCAACGCAGCGATGCCTGCCTTCAGGCTGCCGGCCATGCCCGCCGCGAAATCCGGATTGTGGGCGAAGGTGACGTCGAGGTCCGCAAGCGCGGCCCGGATCTCGACCTCATCGCGGCCGGTCACCACGGTGACGGGCGATGCGCTGCTGGCCTGCGCCGCCTCGACGCTGCGGCGAATCATCGGCATGCCGCCGATCTCGCGCAGCAGCTTGTTGCGGCCGCCCATCCGGCTCGACATGCCGGCCGCCAGCACGACAGCGGCGATGCGCGGCGCGCGGCCGGTGGACGGGGCGTCGCCGGTCGCCTGGGCGCGGGGCAGGGGGCGCACGCCAATCTCCTTCAGCAGGCCGCCCGCGCCCATGCGCATGATATCGCGCGGCGTCACGGTCAGCCCGGCGGCCAGCCGCTGCAGCACGAAGTCGAAGCCGTTGACCTTGGGCGACCGCGCGCAGCCCGGCAGGCCGACGACCGGCACATCGCCGACATGGCCTAGCAGCAGAAGATTGCCCGGGTCGACCGGCATGCCGAAATGATCGACCGCGCCGCCCGCGGCGACGATGCCCGCGGGGACCACGTCGCGCCGGTCGGTGGTGGCGCTGGCGCCGGCGATCAGGACGAGGTCGCAGCCCGACTCAAGTTGCAGCCTGACCTTGTCCGCGACGTCGCCCGCATCGTGCGAGCATTGCGTCGATCCCAGCAGGCTGGCGCCGACGCCTTCCAGCCGTTCCCGGGTCACCTTCACCAGCTTGTCCGACGGCTTGTTCCTGCCGCCGGGAATGATGGTCTCGATC
>CAMBYA010000279.1 GCA_945872035.1 Rhizobium sp. Q54 | reverse complement strand
GCGAAGGCATCGGCGCCCGACGGCGCATCCTGGGCGATCGATACATCGCCCGAGAAGTCACCGATGACGCTGACCGTGGCATCGGCCGTCGCCAGGATGGTCTTGGTGTTGCTGAAATTGCCGCCGATATCGCCCCACACCTCCAGGCCAACGGCGTCCGCATCGACGAAATCGGCATCGCCGGCGGTTGGGGTGTCGATGAATTCGATGATGCCGTTGTTCGTCACCCCGCCGGCGACCGCGCCCTGAACCAGGATGCCGCCGGGCGAGACGTCGCCCGTGCTGTCGACGACGAGGTCGGAAATGTTGGTGGTGATGACCACGGAATTCTGTGCGCCGGAGATGGTCACGGCGTGTGCGGTCGAGGCAATCATCGCCCCGCCACTCATCAACGCGAGCAACGACACAGACACTTTGAGCTTGTTATCCAAGCGCTTCATGGGAGCTCCCTTTTGCTAATAATCCCAACGGAATTTGAAAACCGGCTTGTTCGGCCATTTTGAAAAGACATAGCCTCGCCGATCGCGAGCGCCAGAAAAAAATGCGACAACAAAAACAAATGATGATTTATTTTCAATACGTTACCGTAATATTTAGAGGCACTAAAATTCCTAGAACTGCCAATGGTGGAGCACGACGAAGTCCACGATCAACCGTAAACTGTTTGAATGCGCGAAAGGTTCCGCACCCGTGCGGCGCTGACGCTCGGGACGCGCGATTGATCAGGACATATCGCTATCCGAGGCTTGCACAAGGCCCGCGACCCGCGCGGGATTCGGGTCGTCTCACCAACGGCGGTTGTCCGCGATCTGGTGCGATCCGCACCAAGCGGAGCCTGGCTCAAGCCTGCGCACATTGCCTCTAGCGGGCGTCGGGCTATCTCCGATAAAATAAATGACAACCAGAATGTCCGGCTCATTGACGACGCCGGGCATTTCTTCATGTGCCGGGATCCGCCATGTCAGCGAAGATCAAGACCAGCGCCCGTGCGCTCAAGCCCACCCAGCAGCCGCAGGACTGGAATCTCGACGGCATCGTCGCCGGTCTGCGGGAGTCGCGCGAGACCCGGAATAACATCCGTTTTCGCGGCCGGATCAGCGAGTTGCCGGACCGCACGAGCATCTCCCAGGTGATGGAACAGATCGCCGCCGCCCTGTTCCCCACCCATTACGGGCGCGCCGACCTGACCAGCGACAGCATCGACTACTACGTCGGCAGCACGCTCAATGGCGCGTTCACCGTACTGGCGGAGCAGGTGCGCCGCGGCCTGATGTTCTTGACCGATCACGACAACGACAGCGACGAGAACATCCGCCAGCGTGCCAGCCGCATCGTCCGCGAGTTCGGCGACCTGCTGCCGGCCATCCGCGACATGCTGGTCAGCGACCTGCACGCCGCGTACCGGGGCGACCCGTCTGCCACCAGCCTGTCCGAGATTCTCGTCTGCTATCCCGGCATGGCGGCCGTCATTCACTACCGCGTCGCGCACGCGCTCTATCGCCTTGGCGCGACGCTGCCCGCGCGGCTGATTAGCGAGATCGCCCATTCGAATACCGGCATCGACATTCATCCGGCGGCCGAGATCGGCGAGAGCTTCTTCATCGACCACGGCACCGGCGTCGTGGTCGGCCAGACAGCCATCATCGGCGACCGGGTTCGGCTCTATCAGGCGGTCACCCTGGGCGCCAAGAGCTTCCCCGCCGACGAGAACGGCGCGCTGATCAAGGGCATCCCCCGCCACCCGATCGTCGAGGACGACGTGGTGATCTATTCCGGCGCCACCATCCTGGGCCGCATCACCATCGGCGCCGGATCAGTCATCGGAGGCAATGTCTGGCTGACCCAGAGCGTCCCGCCGGGCAGCAACGTCACCCAGGCGCAGATGCACAATGACTGCACCATGCTCTACGATGTCTGCGCCCGCAGGGACGAGACCAGGCAGGACTGAAATCGGCCTGGTTCCGCTGAAACGGCGCCGTATTTTCCACTGCGGCGCATGAACCGAAAATCTGGTTTTTTTCACGACGTCACCGTCTGGAGGTCCGAATGTTTTCCCTCGTCCGCCTGGCCGCGCTCACCGCCTGCTTCGCCCTCGTCCCGGGCCTCGCGCTCGCCCATGACCACGTCGTCAAGGCCGGTTCGCTGGAGATCGTCCATCCGTGGTCCCGCGCCACGCCGGGCGGCGCCAAGGTTGCCGCTGGTTATGTGACGGTGAACAACACGGGCGCGACCGCCGACAGGCTGCTGGCGGCGGCGGCTGACGAAGTGGCGGCAAAGGTGGAGATCCACGAGGTCGCCATGAAAGACGGCGTCATGAGCATGAAGCGGGTCGACGGCATCGCTGTCCCGGCGGGCGGTTCGCTGACCCTGAAGCCAGGCTCCTGGCACATCATGTTCATGGACATGAAGCGCCCGCTGACGCAGGGCGAGGTCTTCGCGGGGTCGCTGACCTTCGAAAAGGCTGGCACGGTCGCGGTGAAGTTCACCGTCGAGGCGCTGGGCGCCACCGCTCCGACCATGCCGGGAAAAGCTGATCCTGCCGCGCCGATGGACCACGGCGGCATGGACCACAGTCACCACTGAGGCGCTTTCGGCCAAGGCGGCAACGCCTCGGCCTCGGCGGCCAACTCGCGTCCGATCTAAGGATTGCGCCGCGCGGCGGCATCCGGCTCAGTCGGCTGCCACCGCAGGGTATTCGTCCGCCGGTAGTAGTCGACCAGTTTGGAGAGCATCCAGGCAATCCCCGCCACGCTCAGCGCACCCAACGCCCAGACGCCGATGATCACGCTTTCACCCACGCCGGCAAGCGTCCGGCCAAGCCATGACAAGGTCTCGACGGCCTGCGGCTCGGCTGAGAGCAGATCCGCGTTGGCCGACATCCAGTCGCCCGAGACGTCGACCAGGGCATAGGACAGCCATACCGCACCGGTCCACGGTACGAGCACGACCAGCGCCATGATCCAGATGAAGATTTTCATTTCACCACCCGCCATGACGTGGTGATGGAGCCGTCCTCGGCCTGGACCTTGGCCAGCTTGTCGAGATGCGTCCGCAACAGCTTCACGTTGCGCGCATTGGCGCGGAAGAACACGTCGCCGAACCAGCCGACGACCGGGACCACGCTGATCGCGGCGTCGATGCCGACATTGGCGGCCATCCTGGCCATCAGCGATTTGGGTGCGCCCAGCTGGTGCGCTTCCCACACCAGATAGGCCGAGACTCCCGTCGCCAGCAACGTGCCCGCGCCAGGAATGACGTTGAGCAGCGCATCGGCGCCGAAGCGGATGTTGGTCCCGGGCAACGCGAACGCGTCATCCATCAGGCGCGCGACCGCATCAAGCCGGGCGCGGGCGCCGGCATGCGGATGCTCGTCCTTCACATAGGTCTGGTAATTGGCAGATCCGGCGTAAGCCATGGGGCGACTCCCAGAATTCAGGCGCTGATGCACCCGTCAGGTGGAAGAGTCCGACATCGCGATTCAGGAAACCGCCAGAGGGGCCCGGACCCAGTACTAGGACAGATGGCGATTGCCGCGGCGGATTCAAGACCTCGCGCCTGCCGTCAGCCAACCCTGTCATCGGCGCGGACATGGGGCTATACAGTCCGTCGTTCCAGGGAGAGCCGGGTGAAGCAGGTCGACGTCATCGTCATCGGCGCCGGGGCCGCCGGCATGATGTGCGCGGCCGAAGCCGGCAGGCGCGGCCGCTCGGTGCTGGTCATCGAGCACGCCTTCGCGCCTGGCGAGAAAATCCGCATCTCGGGCGGCGGCCGC
>CAMBYA010000278.1 GCA_945872035.1 Rhizobium sp. Q54 | reverse complement strand
TGGCTGGGGCTGGGACGACGTGCTGCCCTATTTCCGCAAGTCCGAGGACTATCACAAGGGCGCCAGCGACCTGCACGGCAGCGGCGGCGAATGGCGCGTCGAGAAGCAGCGCATCTCGTGGCCGATCCTCGACGCGTTCCGCGACGCGGCCGAGGAAGTGGGCATCCCGCGCACCGACGACTTCAACAAGGGCACCAACGAGGGCTCGGGCTATTTCGAGGTCAACCAGAAGCGCGGCGTGCGCTGGCACACCGCCAAGGCGTTCCTCGATCCGGTGCGCGGCCGGCCGAACCTGCGGGTCATCACCGGCGCGGAGACCGAATCCCTGGTGCTGGACGGCACGCGGGTCACCGGCGTCCGCTTTCGCCAGAACGGCGTGCTGAATCAGGCGCGCGCCGAGGGCGAGGTGATCCTGTCGGCCGGCGCCGTCAACTCGCCCAAGATCCTCGAGCTGTCGGGCATCGGCGACCCGGCGGTGCTGGGCGGATTCGGCATACCGGTGGCCCACGCGCTGGCCGGCGTCGGCGGCAATCTGCAGGACCATCTGCAGATCCGTACCGTCTTCCAGGTGTCGAACACCATCACCCTCAACCAGCTCGCCGGCAGTCTCTGGGGCAAGGGCAGGCTCGGGCTGCAGTACCTGCTCACCCAATCGGGGCCGCTGTCCATGGCGCCCAGCCAGCTTGGCATCTTCGCCCGCAGCGACCCGCGGCTGGAGACGCCCGACCTGGAATATCACGTGCAGCCGCTGTCGACGAACAAGCTGGGCGAGCCGCTGCACAAATTCCCGGCGGTGACCGCCTCGGTGTGCAATTTGCGGCCGGAAAGCCGGGGAACGATCCACATCCGCTCGACCGATCCGCGCCACGCGCCGGCCATCCGGCCCAACTATTTGTCGGCCGAGAACGACCGGCAGGTGGCGCTGCGCTCGATCAAGCTGACCCGGCAATTGATGGCGGCGAAAGCCATCGCCCAGTTCAATCCGACCGAAGTGCTGCCGGGGCCGCAGGTGGCGTCGGACGCCGAACTGCTGGCGAAGATCGGCGACATCTCCACAACCATCTTCCATCCGGTCGGCACCGCGAAAATGGGCGACGGGCCGGACGCGGTGGTGGACGTCCGGCTGCGGGTTCACGGCCTGTCGGGACTGCGCGTGGTCGATGCGTCGGTGATGCCGACCATCGTCTCGGGCAACACCAACTCGCCGGTGATCATGATCGCCGAGAAGGCGTCCGACATGATCCGCGAGGATCGCCGGGCCGGCTGAACGCCGGCCACAGCCGTTTTTTCCCGTCAGGCTGCCGGCGCGTCGAGGATCTGGCGGATCTTGGTGGCGACCGTCTCGCGCGGGAACGGCTTCGACAGCAGGACGACGCCGGGGGCGATGCGGCCTTCATGGATCAGCGCATTGTCGGTGTAGCCCGACATGAACAGGGTCCTGCAGGACGGCACCCGTTCCAGCACCGCGTCGGCGACCTCGGGGCCCGTCATGCCGGCGGGGAGTATCACGTCGGCCAGGATGAGGTCCGGCCTCAGGCCGCCGTCGATCAGCTTGAGCGCGTCGGGGCCGCTCGACGAGGCGTGCACCTTGTAGCCGTAAGTGCCGAGGATGCGGGCGATGCTGGCCTGCACGTCCATGTCGTCCTCGACCAGCAGGATGGTCTCGCCGCGCGCACCGGGCGCCCGCGGCGCCCGCGGCCGCATCTGCGCGAGCGACTGGGCGCCGGTGCGCGGGAAGAACATCTTCACCGTCGTCCCCTGGCCTTCCTCGCTGTAGATCTTGACGTGGCCGCCCGACTGCTTGACGAAGCCATAGACCATGGAGAGGCCCAGACCGCTGCCCTTGCCCACCGGCTTGGTGGTGAAGAACGGGTCGAACGCCCGTTCCACCACCGCCTGCGGCATGCCGGTGCCGGTATCGCTGACCGAGATGAGCACATACTCGCCCGGCTTCATCCCCTCGAGCGGCGCCACATAGTCCTCGTCGAGCTGCACGTTGGACGTCTCGATGGTCAAGGTGCCGCCGTCGGGCATGGCGTCCCGGGCATTGATCGCCAGGTTGACGATGGCGTTGGTGAGCTGGCTCGGGTCGACCTCGATGGACCAGGCGCCGCCGGCCAGCGACGTGTTCACGCCGACCGACGCCTGCAGCGTTCGCTGCAGCAGCTGCAGGGTTTCGCCCACCAGCCCGTTGACGTTGGTGACCTTCGGCTGCAGCGGCTGCTTGCGCGAGAACGCCAGCAGCCGGTCGGTGAGCTCGGCGCCGCGCTTGAGCGCGCCTAGCGCCGCCTGCATGCACTCGACCGCCTCCGGATCGCCGGCGATCTTGTCCGCGACCACCTGCATGTTGAGCTGCATGGACATCAGCATGTTGTTGATGTCGTGCGCGACGCCGCCGGTGAGCTGGCCCAGCGTCTCCATCTTCTGCGCCTGGCGCAAATTCTCCTCGGCGGACTTGCGCTCGGAGATGTCCTGGATGCTGCCGACGAAGCTGGTGCGGCCGCCCGCGGACATGCGCGCGACCGCGAGCTCGAGCGGAAACATCTTGCCGTCCTTGCGCCGGCCCAGCACCTCGCGCGCCCCCTTGCCGACGATTCTGCCGTCGCCGCTGGTCAGGTAGCGGGCGATGTGCCCGTCGTGCCCGGCCTGTTCGGCCTCGGGCATCAGCGCCGCGACGTTGAGACCGATGGCCTCCTCGGCGGCGTAGCCGAAGATCTTCTCCGCTTCCGGGTTGAACGACCGGATCGCGCCGGTGTCGTCGATGGTGACGAGGCCGACGGCGGCCGCGCTCATGATGGTGCGGGTGCGATCCTCCTCGGCGGCCAGCGCGTTCAGGTCGCGCTCCTGACGGCGCCGCCCATAGGAGAACAGCCCGGCAATGACGACGATCAGCATGGCGACGCCGAAGCCGGCCCAGCGATACCCCCAGACATGGGAAACCCAGTCTCTGGCGTCGACGTCGATGCCAAGCACGGCGACGGTCTTGCCGGTTTCCGGGTCCCTGACCGGCGCCTCGCCGGATACCCAGACGCCCCATTGATCCTGCGACATGGGCCCGACGAAAGGCTGCCCTGTACGCAGCACTGTCTCGAAGCCGGACGGATCATCGTCATAGACCTGGCCAGGAGGCGAGTAGTCCTTGGATCCGGCCGGCTCGGCATCGGCCAGGAAGCGCCAGTCGCCGGAAGGCTTGGCGATCAGGTAGATGAACCGCGCGTCGGGAATCGACTTGCGCAGGCGGGCCAGGGTTTCGCGAATGCCGGCGAACTCGGGCTTGCCGGCGAACGCGTCGTAGTTGGTGTCGGCCGCGAGCGCGGCGACGTCATGGGCATCCAGCGACGCGGCCGCGGTGATGGCGAGGTCCCGTAGTCGGCGTTCCTCGATCCGCTGGCCATAGAATCCCGCGCCGACGACCAGCAGCGCGGTGATCGCCACCAGCGCCGCGCCGACCCAGAGCTCCCATGTGGAAATTCGCTTCATGGCCCAGGCAATTCCGTTCCTCGCGACACCCTAGCACATATCGCGCCATGCCGATCCTGATTGTCGGCATGGCTGCTAGGAGCGACGGCTGTCCTCGATCATCCGGGCCAGGTCCGGGTTGTTCCATTGTCCGACCGGCCGTTCGTTCCCGGCATCGTAGAACTTCGTATGTACAGTGTAGCGTCCGGTCCAGCGCGCGATCAGGCCGCCGAGTTCGGGCGCGCACAGATGGGCGGCCAGCGCTTCCTCGTCGCGCCAGATCTGCAGTGTGATGATCCGGCCGGCCGCTTCGTCCTCCA
>CAMBYA010000277.1 GCA_945872035.1 Rhizobium sp. Q54 | reverse complement strand
GTCGCGTCGGGCATCGGCGGCGGCTCGGCCGACGCGGCCGCCACGCTCCGGGCGCTCGACGCGTTGTGGGGGCTGGAACTGCCGGCCGTGCGGCTGGAGCGGATCGCCGAGGGCCTTGGCGCCGACGTGCCGGCCTGTGTCCGCAGCGTGCCGGCCCAGGTCTCCGGCATCGGCGAGATTCTCGCCCCGGCGGCGCCGCTGCCCGAGTGCTGGGTCGTGCTGGTCAATCCGGGCGTGGCGGTGCCGACGCCGGCGGTCTTCCGGCGTTTCGACGCCGACGTCACCCGTTTTCGCCCGGCGGCGCCCTTGGGTCCGGTGGGATCGGCGGTGAAGCTCGCGGCGGCGCTTGCCGAGCGCGCCAACGATCTGGAGCCGCCGGCGCTCGCCATGGAGCCGGTGATCGGCGACGTGCTGGCGCTGCTGCGCAAGACCACCGGCTGCCTGCTGGCGCGCATGTCGGGCAGCGGCGCCACCTGCTTCGGCCTCTATGCCGGCGAGGGCGACGCCCGGGCAGCGGCCGGACGACTCTTCGGCTCCAATCCGTCATGGTGGACGACCCATGGCCCGCTTCGGGCTGGCGGCGCCTGAGCGCCCTGCGTATCATGCCCGGCCTGCGCCACAGCATTCCGGACCCGTCTTGAGAATTCTCCCCATCGCTACGGCTCTTGCGGCCGCCATGACCCTCGCGGCCTGCGCCAGTGCCCCTACCCCGGTCGGCCGCATGTCCGATCTGGAACTGACCTGGCACCAGGCCCAGTCGGCGGTGCCGGACATGATCGGCGGCGGCGTCACCACCATCTCCGATCCGTCGCGGCAGGAGCTGCTGGCCAGCACCGGGCGGAAATTCCCGGTGGTCATGTACATGCATGGCTGCACCGGCATCAGCGATTCCGACCGCGCGTTGATGCGCACCATCGCCAAGGCCGGCTATGTGGTCGTCGCGCCCAACAGCATGGCGCGCAAGTACCGGCCGCTGCAGTGCGCGTCCTGGAACAAACAGGGCGGTTTCAACCTCTTCGTCTTCGATTTCCGCCAGGAAGAGATCAATTTCGCCCTGCAGCAGATCGCGGGCAATCCATGGGCCGACTGGGACAATCTGTTCATTGTCGGCGTCAGCGAGGGCGGCCTCGCCGCGGCGCATTTCCGCGGCGGCCTGTTCAAGGCGCGGGTGATCACCCAGTGGACCTGCCACGGATCCACCTGGGTCCGCGGCATCGACGGCCCCGAGGATACGCCGGTGCTGGCGGTGGTGCGCAAGGACGACCCCTGGTACACCAGCGGTTCAGGCAAGCAGGCGGGCGATTGCAGCACCTTTTTCGGCGACAAGCGTCCGGGCTCGGAATCCATCGTGCTCGAGGAAGGCCAGGGACATGACGTCATCGACGATCCAGGCGTAGTCTCGCGAATCGTCGATTTCCTTGGCCGCTACCGCACGGCGAAGCCGCAGCCGCCGGTTCAGCGCGGGAACAACGACGATGTCCTGCCCTTGAGGTGATAGGCGGCCAGCGCCAGCCATTCGCGGGTGACGATGTCGAACTGTGCCAGCCGGTGGCCGACGCTCACGACCGATTGGTTCATGAAATAGTCTGCCGGGTACGGGATGACCTGCCAGCCCAGCGCGCGGAAAACGCCGACCGCGCGCGGCATGTGGAACGCCGACGTCACCAGCACCCAGACTTGGCCCGGCTTCGGCTGCGCGAGCTCGCGGCTGAAGACGCCGTTCTCCCAGGTGGTGCGCGACCGGTCCTCGATCAGCATGCGTTCGGCCGGGTGACCCAGCTCGACCAGCAGGTCGCGGGCGACGGGGGCTTCGGAAAGCCGGTCGCTGGGATCGTAATGTCCGCCCGAGATCAGCAGCGTGGCCTCGGGATAGCGGCGCGACAGCATCATGGCCTCGGTCAGGCGCTCCACATGGCCGTTGATCTGCGGCCGGCCCCATTGCTCGCTTGCGCGGGTGTTGATCGGGCCTCCCAAAGTGATGATGCCGTCGACATGCGCGGGCAGCGCCGGTGCCGGAAAACGCGTCTCCAGCGTGGTTGCCAGGTAACTCGACACCGGCAGCACCATGATCGCGGCGAACACGGCGAACGAGATGGACATCATCCAGGCGGCGATCCGCCGCCGGCCCGCGAACCGCAGGACGAAGCCCAGCGCGAACAGCATGAACAGGCTGTTGCTCGGCTGGAATACGTCCCAGAGCAGTCTCAAGCGGGCAGGCCTCGCCAGCCGCGATACCATTCCACGAACCGGGGCACGCCCTGCTCAAGCGGCGTCGTGGGCTCGAAGCCGTGATCGCGCCGGATGGCGTCGATGTCGGCATAGGTCGCCGGCACGTCGCCCGGCTGCATGGGCTCGCTGATGATCCGTGCCTTGCGGCCGACAGCCTGCTCGATGATCTCCACCAGCCGCGTCACCGGCTCGGGCCTGTTGTTGCCGATATTGTAGACGCGGTGCGGCCTCTCGCCCGCGGGCGGGCCGTCCAGCACGGCGAGCACCCCGGCGACGATGTCGTCCACATAGGTGAAGTCGCGCTGCAGCGTGCCGTTCTCGAACAGCCGGATCGGCTTGTCGGCGACCAGCGCCTCGGTGAACAGCCACACCGCCATGTCCGGCCGCCCGGACGGTCCATAGACGGTGAAGAACCGCAGGCCGGTCTGCGGGATGCCGTAAAGGTGGGCGTAGGTGTCGCTCATCAACTCGTCGGCGCGCTTGGTCGCGGCATAGAGCGACACGGGATGGTCGACCGCGTCGGTTTCCGAAAATGGCAGCTTGGTGTTGCCGCCATAGACCGAGCTTGAGCTGGCATAGACCATGTGCTTGAGCCCCTTGATGCCGCGCGCCAGTTCCAGTATCGCCAGGTGCCCGGTCAGGTTGGCCGTGGCATAGGCCATCGGGTGGTCGATGGAATACCGCACGCCAGGCTGGGCGCCGAGATGAACGATGCGGTCGATCTCGGCCCAGCCGACCGCCTTGCGCAGACCCTCCAGGTCGGCGAAGTCCTGCTTCAGGAAGGTGAAGCCGGCATGCGGTTTCAGGTCGGCGACCCGGGATTCCTTCAGGGCGACGCTGTAGTAGCTGTTGAGGTTGTCGATGCCGATCACCTGTTCGCCGCGCGCCAGCAATTTCCTGCAGACGTTGTAGCCGATGAATCCGGCGGCGCCGGTAACGAGGACAGACATATGGGAACCCCACGGGACGCGGATACAGCCTGACGATACAGGAATCGCGTTGCGGTTTCATGCGCCGGATCGCTAAGGTCAACCGCATGACAGCACAGGCGAAACGACGCCCATGAGCAGCCCGAGCCGCATCCTTACCGTGTTCGGAACGCGTCCGGAAGCGATCAAGATGGCGCCGGTCGTGAAGGCGCTGGAAGCGAGCACGGTGCTCGACTCGCGCGTCTGCGTCACCTCCCAGCACCGCCAGATGCTCGACCAGGTGCTCGAGCTGTTCGCCATCCGGCCCGAATGGGATCTGGACATCATGAAGGCCGGGCAGACCCTGACCGACATCACAGCGGCTGTGCTGGCGGGCATGGAGCGCGTGTTCGACGATTGGCGGCCCGACCGCGTCCTGGTCCACGGCGACACCACCACCAGCTTCGCTGCGTCCCTTGCCGCCTATTACCGGAAGATTCCGGTCGGGCACGTCGAGGCAGGGCTGCGCACTGGCAACCGGTACAGCCCATGGCCCGAGGAAATGAACCGGCGGCTGACCGGCGCGCTGGCCGATCTGCATTTCGCGCCCACGTCCCGGGCGCGCGATAATCTGCTGGCCGAGAACGCGCCCTCGGGTAGCGTCT
>CAMBYA010000276.1 GCA_945872035.1 Rhizobium sp. Q54 | reverse complement strand
TGGAGTTCTCGGCGGGCTCGGGGATCGAGGGGTGGGTCACATGGTCTCCGGCAGGCAGGCGTGGCTGTATATGGCAGTCGCCTCCTTCGGTTGTCACGCCGATTGTGTGGCGTCGACCGGGTTCACAGCCAGGCCTTCGGCGACGTCCGCCATCCTTGAGCTGAACTTTGTCTCGACCACCGATCCAATCACCGGCATGTTCCTGCGCATGACCCTCACGGCTATCATGTCGATCACCGTCGCCGGGTTCGGAGCAGACGCGGGGAGCCGCGGCGCTCATGTCGGCCCAAGGCGGCAGCAAGGAAATCCAGGATGCTCCAGCGTACTTCTAGCAGTCCCGACCCGGTTCGGCAGACCATCGATCTGCCCGGGCACGGATCGTTCTCTGTACTGCGCTGGGACGGCGAGTCTGCCAAGCCGCTATTGGTGTTCGCCCACGCCACCGGCTTCAACGCCGGCACCTACCGGGAACTGCTGGGCCCGCTGACCGACAGCTTCCGCATCCTGGCGATCGACCAGCGCGGCCACGGCCTGTCGACGGCGGACGCGGAGCCGGACGATCTCGGCAGCTGGGACACGTTCCGCGACGACCTGGTGGCCTATCTGGACCATCTCGGCGAGCCGGCGTTCCTGTCCGGGCATTCAATGGGCGGCCGCGTCGCCATGCTCGCCGCCGCCAGGCGTCCCGACGCCGTGCGCGGGCTGGTGATGGTCGAGCCCGTGCTGATGCACCCGAATGTGTCGCGCCTGCTGGCGACTGCCCGCCGTTTCGGGCGTCCGCCGCCCAATCCGCTGGCGCAGGGCGCCGCACGCCGCCGCGCCGTGTTCGGCACCCGGCAGATGATGTTCGACGCCTACAAGGGCCGCGGCGCCTTCGCCACCTGGCCGGACCAGGTGCTGCGCGACTACATCCACGGCGGCACGCGCGACCTGCCCAATGGCGAAGTCACGCTGTCCTGCGCGCCTGCATGGGAATCCGCCACCTTCGCCTCGGCCGGCCACGCCTTCTGGCGGGCGCTGGGCCGGGTGCGCTGTCCGGTGCACGTGCTCTACGCCGAGCACGAATCCACCCTTCGAGGCGACGTGCCGGAACTTATCCGCGAACGCCAGCCCGGCTGGACCCTGGACCAGATTCCCGGCACCACGCATTTCCTGCCCATGGAGCGCCCTGAACTGGTGCGGGATGCGCTCAGGAAAATTGCCGGCTAGGGCTCCCCGATCCCGGTGGATGGATACCGCATCAACCTGCTATGTTTCCCTCTGGTAACGCAGAGAGGGCTTTCATGGCATCGTTCGACAGCATCCGGGAAACATTCGAGCAGCGGGTATCGACGGTCGTCTGGGCGTCGGTGACGACCCAGGACACCAAGGGGCGCTTGCGGGCGCGCATCCTGCATCCGGTTTGGGAGTTTCCCGACGGCAAGCCGCAGGGCTGGATCGCCACCGGGCGCCAGAGCCTGAAGGCCAAGCACCTGGCGGGCAACCCGTATGTCTCGGTGGCCTACTGGACGCCGCAGATGGAGCACGTCATCGTCGACTGCAAGACGGAGTGGGCCGAGGACATGGCCGAGAAGGACCGGGTGTGGAAGCTGTTCGGCTCCAAGCCCGAGCCCTATGGCTACAACCTCAACATGTTCTGGAAGAGCGTCGACGATCCGACCTATGGCGCCCTGAAGCTGGTGCCGTGGCGGGTCGAGACCTGGTCCATCGCCGATCTGGGCCAAGGCAAGCCGCCGGGCCTCTGGACGGCCTGAGGCCGCGCCCAGACTCTTGCGCGTATCCGCTCCGCGGACGAAGATGCGGGCATGAACAGGGAATCGCAGATCGACATCGTCCACCCCGACGCCCCGGAATGGTTCCGCAAGGCGCTCGCCGTCCCGTACCGCGACCGCACGGTCGAGGTCGAGGGATGCCCGATCCACTATCTGCACTGGGAGCGGCCCGGCAAGCCGGGCCTGCTGCTGGTGCATGGCGGAGGCGCCCACGCCCACTGGTGGCGTTTCCTGGCGCCGTTCTTCACCGACCATTACAGCGTCGCGGCCATCGACCTGTCGGGCGCGGGCGACAGCGGCAGGCGCGACGCCTATTCGGGCGAGCTGTTCACCGCCGAGCTGATGGGCGTGTGCAAGGATGCCGGCTTCGACGACAAGCCGATCATCGTCGGCCACAGCTTCGGCGGTTTCGTCACGCTTCATGCGACGACCATTATCGGCAGCCAGCTGACCGGCGTGGTGCTGGTCGATTCGCCGGTCCGTCCGCCGGACTACCAGTGGCAACGTGACCGCAAGCGCGCGCCGATCCGGCCGAAGAAGCTCTATCCGGACTTCGAGACCATCCTGGAACGCTTCCGGCTGATGCCGCCGCAGGAGTGCGCCAACGACTATCTGGTCGACTATATCGGACGGCATTCGGTTACCCCGTCGGAAGGCGGCTGGACCTGGAAGTTCGACGACCAGCTGTTCGGCAAATTCCGCTTCGGCGACATGCGCGAGGCGCTCAAGAGCATCCCGTGCCGGGTCGGCGTGATGTATGGCGACCGCAGCCAGCTTTTCTCCCAGGAAATCGCCGACTACATGTTCGAGGTGCTGGACAGCTCGGTGCCGTTCGTCGCCATCCCCGAGGCCGACCACCACCTGTTTCTCGACCAGCCCTTGCCGTTCGTCGCGGCGCTGAGGGCGTTGCTGGCCGAATGGCGGCATTCCAGGCCGAACCGGGGCGGGTGAACCCTAAATTTCATTGTCATCCCTGCTTTCGCCGGGATGACAATATATTGAGTATTTCAAACGGTTACGGCCGTATCGAATACCCCGTCGGGCCCTTCTGGTCCTCCAGCAGCGGCGTCACCCATTCCAGCCAGGCGCACAGCCTTGCCCGCGTCTCGCGCGGGTCGATCAGCTCGTGGACGTTGAACTGTTCGCCGCGCGGAAAGGCGCCGTTGGCGGCGGCCATCTTCGCTTCCAGCTCGGCACGCAGCGTGTCCGGGTCATCGGCCTCGGCGAGTTGCCGGGCGAAGGCGACGGCGACGCCGCCTTCGACGGGCAGGGCGCCCATCTCGGCGGACGGCCACGCCAGCACCAGCCCGTCCGGCCCGTAATGGGCGGCGGCGGCCACGCCGAAGCTTTTCCGGACGACGATCGACACCCACGGCACCCGGCTCTGCATCACCGCCAGCACCAGCGCGGTGCCGTAGCGGATGGTGCCGGCCTGCTCGGCGTCGGGGCCGATCATGAAGCCCGGCTCGTCGACGAAGCTGAGGATCGGCAGGTGGAAGGTGTCGCACAGATCGACGAAGCGGCGCACCTTCTGCGAGCCGTGGGCGGTCATGGCGCCGGCGGCGAACCGGCAGTCGGCGGCGATGATGCCCACCGGCCTGCCGTCCAGCCGCGCGAGGCCGACGATCTGGCCCGGCCCGAAGCGGCGGCCCAGCTCGAAGAAGCTCCCGAGATCGACGACATGCTCCACTAGCTTGCGCCCATCATAGGGCTTGCGCCGGTCGCGGGGGATGATCTCCAGCAGCGCCTCGTCGGCGCGGGCCGGATCGTCGCCGGTTTTCAGCTCCGGCGGCAGCTCCCATACGTTCTGCGGCATGTAGGACAGGAAGCGGCGGACCTGGGCGAAGGCATCCGCCTCGTCCTTCGCCAGGTTGTCGACGGTGCCGTTCTTCAGGTGCACCTGATGGCCGCCCAGTTCCTCCTTGGTCATGGACACGCCCAGCGCCCGCTCGACCACGGCCGGACCGGCGACCAGCACCTGGGCCGTATCCTTGACCATGACCGAGAAGTGCGAGGCGGCGAGGCGCGCCGCCGGGAAC
>CAMBYA010000275.1 GCA_945872035.1 Rhizobium sp. Q54 | reverse complement strand
CCGGCCAGCAGGCCCAGATGGCGCCAGCGGAGGGCGATGTCTTCGGCGACCACCGTGGCCTTGCCGCGTTCGGCGACCGTCAGCCGCCGGATGACGACGTCGGAAAGCGGGTCGCCTTCCAGGCTGTCGACGGTCGCCACGGTGCCGGTTGCCTTGTCGCTCAACGCATCCTCGACGATGCCGGCGATGACGCCGTTGAAGGCGCCGGCGCGCACCAGCACATACAGCAGCACAACCGCCAGCAGCACGCCGCCCAGCACCAGGGCCGGTATCCTCAGCCGCCGCGCCATGCCCGTGCGCTCTACCGCCGCCTCCGCCATCAGAACGCCTGTCCTATGCTGACATAGATCTGGAACTTGCTGTCGCGGGGCTGCTTGTTGATCGGGAACGCGACGTCGAGCCGGATGGGTCCGAAGCCGGTGTAGTAGCGCACGCCGATGCCCGCGCCCCAGCGCAGCTTGCGCGAGAAATCAGGCAATTCGCTGTCGAACACGCTGCCGCCCTCGAAGAACGGCACGACGCCCCATGTGTCGCTGACCTTGATGCGCATCTCTGTGCCCGCTTCGAACAGCGACATGCCGCCGATCGGCTCGCCGGCCGGATCCTTCGGGCCGATGGCCTGGTAGCCGAACCCGCGGATCGAACTGCCGCCGCCCGAATAGAATCGCTTCGACGCCGGTACGTTGCGGATGTCGTCGGCGCCGAACAGCATGCCCACCTTCACCCGGCTGGCCGACACGAAGCGTCCGGCGTCGTCGAGCCGGAAATAGACCCGGGCGGTGCCTTCCAGGCTGACGAAGTGCTTGCCGTTGCCGAACACGGCATAGGGCGACACCTTGCCATCCAGCCGGTAGCCCTTGGTCGGGTCGAGCAGGTTGTCGCTGTGGTCGTAGGTGACGATGGCCGGCAGGCCGACCAGGAAGTTCTTCGACGGCGCGAAGGCGTCGCGGGTGTCGAGATAGGCCACTTCCGGGCCGACACGCACGTGCAGCCGCTTGTTCACCTCGCGCTCCACCGCCGCGCGCAGCACGCCGCGATATTCCAGGAACGCGTCGGTGTCCTCGCGCGCCGCCTCGGCGCCGAACAGCAGCTTCTGGTCCTTGCGCAGGAAGCGCGGCTTGGTCAGGTCGGCCTTGAACTGCATCAGCTTCTGGTCGCCTTCCAGCTCAAGCATCAGCCGCTCGCCGGCGCCGAAGATGTTGCGGTGCTCCCAGAACACCGAGCCGCCGAAGCCGTTGACGGTCGAGTAGGAAGCGGTGGCGCCGACCGACCGGTGCTTGGCCTCTCGCAGCCTGATCTTCACCGGCTGCCGGTCGCCCTGCAGCGGATCGTCGGTGTCCACCCGGATCGAGGCGAACAGGTTCATCTCGGTCAGCTCCTGCCGGAACGCCTCGATCTTGCGGCTGTCATAGATGTCGCCGGTCTTCCAGGTGACCGCCTTCATGACATAGCCGGGTTTCACCGTCGCCAGGCCGTCCAGCTTGATCTCGCCGAACCGCACCTGCGGCCCGGTGTCGATCCGCACCAGGGCGGTCAGCTTGCGGTCCTTGTGATCGGCCTTGAAGTCCTGCACTGCCAGCCTGGCGCGTGGATAGCCCAGCTGGGGCAGCTTGCTCATCACCTGGCCGAACGCCAGCGCCACGGTTTCGCTGCGCGCTGGCTGGCCGACCTGCTCCTGGGCGATCCTGCGTGCCTCGTCTTTCACGGTTTGCGGCACCGACGCGGGGCCGGTCAGCTCGATGGCGTAGGCGCCGATGGTGAACCGCTCGGCCGGATCGATGTCGATGGCGACACGAATCGGCTTGATGTTGCGGTCGATCTCATAGGTGATCCGGGCGCCGTAATAGCCTTCGGAGCGGAGCACGTCGGCGAAACCGGTGATGTCGCGGCGGATGCGGGCGCGCAGGTCCCAGATCGACATCGGCTCTTCCTTGCGCAGGCGCACAAGGTCCGATCTGTCCTTCAGCAGCTTCTCAAGGCCGGTCTTTTGCAGGCCGTTGATGTCGATCCTGTAGGCATAGGACGGCATGCCCTGGGCGGCGCGCTTGCGCACCTCGGTTTCCTCTTCCTGCTGCTTTTCTTCGTCGAGCTGCCTGGTCTCTTCCTTCAGCTGCTTGCGCTCGGCCTTCTCGGCCTTTTTCTCCTGCTTGGTCATCCCTGGCGGCGTATCCGGCTGCGCCAGCGTCGACTGGGCGTGACCGGGTCGCGCGCCTGCGATCAGCGCGACGATGGCGCAGACCAGGCATGAAATTGTCGTCGAGGCCGGCCGAATCACCGCTCTCCGTTTGGTGGGCGGCACGGCCGCCGGACTGGTCGTCACCGGTCCGCCCCCTTGGGGAGGCTAACGCGGCGGCGCGCGATTGGTTCTGCCGCGCGTGGTTCTGCCGCGCGGTGTTTTCTGGGGCGCGATCGGGACCCCGTTCGTGACGCTAATGTGGCATGGCCGTATGCGCGAGGCCTATCACGGACGCCGTTGCCACAACAGGTTAAGGTCGCGTGATGTTTTGAAGAAAGCGCTTTTCCCCAGTTGTGCGGATCAATTCGGTAAGCTCACGTTTTGCTTCAAATCTACGGCTTTCGGCTGAGGGGTTGCTGTGTCGTGGGTGGACGGTCGGGTGCCGTCCGTGTGTCGAGGCCAATATTTTTACTGGGGGGCTAAATGCGTAAATCTCAGATCCTGACCACGGTCAGCGTTATTGCTCTGTCCGCGGCTGGCTCTGTGCCGCTGTCTGCGATCATCTCGAAGCCGGCGCGCGCCAACATCTCGATCGACTGGTCGTTCGGCGCCAAGGCCGACGTCGTGGTCGACGCAGGCACGACGTCGGTCGTGATGGCCTCCGAGCAGGAGAACATCAACAATGGCGCGATCTCGGCGAAGATCGACAACACGTTTACGGCTATCCCGGCGGTCGGCTTCCAGGATTATGGCGGCGGTCTTGGCAACACCATTGACGTGATCGCCAACGACGCGACCTCGACGGCGATCGGCAATGAGGGCATCAAGTCGATCAACCTGTTCACGGTCAGCGGCCCGGGCACCACGGGCGGCGGCGTCAGCGCGTCGGCGCAGATCAACCGGGGCGCGGTGACCATCGATTCGTCGGTGTCGGCCACCAGCATGCGCATCGCCTCGAAGGACCTGGGGGCGGGCAACTCGCAGACCCTCGACCTGAACCTGATCGAGGCGTCGACCTCGGGCAACATCGCCGAGAACACCATCACCGGCGACGTCAACGTGCTGCTGAAGAGCACCGAGGACGGCAAGGCGACGGTCGGCCTGAACAACCAGGAATTCCTGACCGCCAGCGGCACGCTGATGGTCGGCTCCATGCAGATCAACGACGGCCTTGCTTCGTTCACGGCCGGCGTGACGACCTCGCGGATCGGCTCGATCGCGGTGGTCGACAACGACACCACGGCGATCGTGGGCATCCCGCTGTCGATCCAGGACAACGCCATCGACGCGAACATCACCGGCAACGATTCGACGAACCTGCTGAACGTGACCGACGGCAAGGACACGACCCTCGAGGGCGCGATCGGGGTGATCAACGCCCAGTTCAACGAAATCGACACCATGGTCATCAAGGCGTCGGTGCTGAGCTCTGACATCGAGGCCGGCGACACGACGACGGGCGTGGACCCGATCGACAAGCTCGACGGCTCGAGCATCGACTTTTCGGGCAACGACATCCTCGCCACCGCCACCGGCAGCACGTCGCAGAACACGCTGAAGGTCGACGGCGTCGACATCAATGGCAGCTTCGACGCGGGCGTGGCCGGCGATCAGGACCACACCATCAACACCAATGCCGGCCAG
>CAMBYA010000274.1 GCA_945872035.1 Rhizobium sp. Q54 | reverse complement strand
ATCCGAGCCCCTACGCTTGGTCCTGGTCGGCTGAGGACTTCGGCTACCACAGGCAAGCGGCGATCTACGTTCATGGTCTCGCCGCGCTGGTTCGCGCGACATGCCGCCCTGACGGTGGACCGCTGCTGCATGTGGCGGGCAGTGTTTCTGCGGGCGACCTGGGCGGCGACCTGGCGGCGTCCGGCTTCGAGGTCCGGCGCGCGGTTGTCTATGAAGCGGTCGCCGCGGAACGCCTTTCCGACGAGGCACAGGCGGCGCTGGCCAGCCGGCGCGTCGACGCCGTGACGCTGTTTTCACCACGGACCGCCCGAACCTTTGCTAGGATCGTGCAGGAGGCGGGGCTCGGCGGCATGCTCGACACGGTCGACCTGCTGTGCCTGAGCGCCGCGGTGGCGGAGGCGCTCGGCGCCCTGCCGAGAAGGAGAGTGCTTGTGGCAGCCGAACCGACCCAGACCGCGCTGATCGACCTGATCCGATGACCGACGCACCGCTCAGCGGCCAGCGTCCGCCCGTGCGCAGGAAGCGCCGGATACTGCCGTGGCTGATCCTGATCCTGCTGGCCGGCGTGTTCGTCGCCGGGGTCGTGCTCGCGCCAAGGATCATGGCCGCGTTGCCCGCCTGGATCACCGGCGGCGACACGCCGCAACCGCTGGCGGCGCTGCCCGCCACTCCCCCGTCCGAACCAACGCCCGCGCCGTCGCCCGCCGAGGCACCCGCCGCCACGGCGCCGGTCCCCGATGTCGCCGAACTGGCGCGGCAACTGGCGGCGCTTCAGGCCGAGGTATCCCGACTGCAGGGCGCGGAAGCGGCGGACGACGCGACCTCTAACGCCGTGACCTCCATGGGCGCCCAGATCGCCCACCTGCTCAACCAGCTGACCGAGCAGCAGCAGCGGCTGACCAGCCTGGAGCAGACCTCTTCCCAGGCGCTGGTCACCCCCATGACGATCCTGGGCGTGGCGCGGCTGCGCCAGGCGGTGGAGCAGGGCACGTCATTCGCCGGTGCGCTCGACGGCGTGCACCGCCTGCTGGACGAGTCCGCCCTGCCCGAGCCCGCGAACACGGCGCTGCTGACCCTGGACGCGCACAAGAAGGAGGGCATCGCCTCGGCGCTCGCCCTGCGTGACCGGTTCGCCGGCAAGATCGACGACATCATCGACGCCGAGGCTGCGCCCGCCGAAGCGTCGTGGTGGGACCGGACCCTGGCGCGGCTCGAGAGCATGGTCACCGTCCGTCCCACCGGTGACGTCCAGGGAAAAGACGCACCCGCCGTCGTCGCCCGGGCCGAGGCGTCGCTGAACCGGGGCGACGTGGACAAGGCTGTGGCCGAGCTGCAGGGCCTGTCGCCCAATGCCGCGCTCGCCGCCGCCGACTGGCTGCAGCAGGCCCAGACCCGGCAGTCCGTGCTGGCCGCGGTCGATACGCTGGAAACCGCGCTGCTCGAGGGGGTGGCGCCGAAGGAAGACAGGGAAGCCGAATGAGCCTCTACGACCAGACCTATGCGCGCGCCATGTCCGACCCGGAAGGCTTCTGGGCCGAAGCGGCGGCGCATATCGATTGGGTGAAGACCTGGGACAAGGTGCTCGACGACAGCAACGCGCCGTTCTACCGCTGGTTCGCGGGCGGCGAGGTGAACACCTGCTACAACTGCCTGGACCGGCACGTGGCCGCCGGTCGCGGCGACCAGAAGGCGCTGATCCACGACAGCCCGATCACCGGCAGCGTCCGCAGCTTCACCTATAGCGAGCTGCTGGAGCGCGTGTCGAAGGTCGCCGGCGGCCTGCAGGCGCTGGGCGTCGCCAAAGGCGACCGGGTGATCATCTACATGCCGATGATCCCCGAGGCGATCATCGGCATGCTGGCCTGCGCGCGCATCGGCGCGGTCCACTCGGTGGTGTTCGGCGGCTTCGCCTCGCACGAGCTGGCGAGCCGGATCGACGATGCCCAGCCGAAGGTGATCCTGTCGGCTTCCTGCGGCATCGAGCCGGGCCGGGTCGTGCCCTACAAACCGCTGCTCGACGCGGCCATCGAGTTGAGCGCGAAGAAGCCCGAGGCCTGCGTCATCCTGCAGCGACCGCAATCGCTCGCCGCCATGACCTTGGGGCGCGACCACGACTGGATCGACTGGGAAAGCGCCGCGCAGCCCGCCGGTTGTGTCACCGTCGCCGCGACCGACCCGCTCTACGTGCTCTATACGTCGGGCACCACCGGCACGCCCAAGGGCATCGTCCGCGACAATGGCGGCCACATGGTCGCGCTCGTCTGGTCCATGCGCAACATCTACGGCATGCAGCCAGGCGAGACGTTCTGGGCGGCGAGCGACGTCGGCTGGGTGGTCGGGCACTCCTACATCTGCTACGGCCCGCTGCTGAACGGCAACACCAGCGTGCTGTTCGAGGGCAAGCCAGTCGGCACGCCCGACGCCGCCACCTACTGGCGGATCATCGAACGGCACGGCGTGAAGGCCATGTTCACCGCGCCGACCGCGATCCGCGCCATCAAGCAGCAGGATCCGGAGGGCAAGCTGGCGAAGGGCTTCGACCTGAGCGGCTTCGCTACCCTGTTCGTCGCCGGCGAGCGCGGCGATCCGAACACCATCCAGTGGGCCGAGCAGACACTGAATGTGCCGGTGATCGACCATTGGTGGCAGACCGAGACCGGCTGGGCGATCAACGGCAACTTCGCCGGGTTGGGCCTGCTGCCGGTGAAGCACGGCTCGCCGACCAAGCCGTCGCCCGGTTACGACGTCCAGGTGGTGGACGAGCACGCGGTGCCCGTACCGGCCGGCCGGACCGGCGCCATCGTCATCCGTCTACCGCTGCCGCCGGGCTGCTTCCCGACGCTGTGGGGGAACGACCAGGCCTATGTGGAGAAATATCTGGTCGAATACCCCGGCTACTACCAGACCGGCGACGCGGGCTACATCGACGAGGACGGCTATCTGTTCGTGATGAGCCGCACCGACGACGTGATCAACGTGGCCGGTCACCGGCTATCCACCGGCGCCATCGAGGAGGTGCTGGGCGGGCACGCCGACGTGGCCGAGTGCGCCTGCTTCGGCGTGGCCGACGCGCTCAAAGGGGAGACGCCGCTGGGGCTGGTCGTGCTGAAGGCGGGCGTCAACCGGCCTCACGCCGAAATCGTGAGTGAACTGGTCGACCGGGTGCGCGAGCATATCGGCCCCGTGGCCGCGTTCAAGACCGCCGCCGTGGTGCCGCGGCTGCCCAAGACACGCTCCGGCAAGCTGCTGCGCGGGACAATGCGGAAGATCGCCGACAGCGAGCCCTGGAAGATGCCCGCCACCATCGACGATCCGGCGACGCTGGACGATGTGACCCATGCGCTCCGGTCGGTCGGGTATGCGAAGGAGATCCAGACGGCATGATCCGGCTGCTCTTCGCCCTCGCCGTCGCGGCCGCTCTGGCGGCGGCGGGCGCGTGGGTGGTGGACAATCCGGGCCGCGTCGCCATCGAGTTCGACAACCACCGGCTCGACACCTCCATCGCCATGCTGGCCGTCGCGGTCGCTGTGCTGATGCTGCTGTCGGCGCTGCTGATGCTGGCGTGGCGCTGGATCACCACCGGCCTGTGGGAGCGCCAGGCGCTGTCGCGCCACCGGCGCGGCTACAACGAGCTAGCCTGGGGGCTGTCGGCGCTGATGGAGAACGACGGCAAGCGCGCCGCCCGCCATGCGAAGAAATTCGAGGATCTGGTCGGCCAGACCGCGCTATCCGACGTGCTTGCCGGCCAGGCGGCGCTGGCCGAGGGCGACATGGCCACCGCCCGCAAGCGCTTCCGCGCGCTGGAAGGCGACCGCCGCACCAAGGCGCTG
>CAMBYA010000273.1 GCA_945872035.1 Rhizobium sp. Q54 | reverse complement strand
TATGGCGTCAGGCCATTCACATCCCGACCAAAATGTCCTTCCCGTCCCAGTTCGCCGCGCGCTCGGACACCACGCGGTACAGGTGCCGGATGCCGGGATAGTCCGTGTAGAGCTCGACCATGCCGCCGGTCAGGTGGCGGGCGTCCATGTAGCAGGTGCGGGTCTCGGGCGTGCCGAAGATCATCGCCGTCGGGCAGCCCATGGCCTCGTAGCGGGCGCGCTCCTTCTCGAAGTCCTCGCACATCACCGCGACGTGGTGGAAGCCCTCCTGCCCCTTCGGATACGTGTCGCGGTAGCAGGACGGGCCATCATAGTGCTGCTGGATCAGCTCGATCTGGATCGGCCCGGCCTGGCACAGCGCCGCCGACAGTTCCATCTCGGCCGGTTGGCCGCGATACAGCACGTCGGGCAGCTTGATGTGCGGCAGGTGCACGAACGGACCAATGCCGAACGCGCGGTTGAACTTCTCGGCCGCTGCGCGGATGTCGTTGACGACGTAGGCCTGCTGCACGATGGCGCCGTAAGGCATTTCCATGGGACGGTCCTTTCGTTTTCTCCCCTGTTGCCAGTAATAGCCGCCCGGCGCTGCCGCTGTCACCCCTGACAGGTGGCAGGCGCGCCATATCTGCGCCATGCTGGCGACCGGACTACTCTACTGCCAAACCGGGAACGCGGCGCCATGACCAAACCACGCCGGTGCGAGTTGGGATTGCACCGAAGCGGGGCCCGCGTCGGCGGACGCCGGCCATGGCACGCTAGGACAGCAGGACCGCCTGGGCCTCGGCGAGGCGGCGGCGGATGTCCTCGTTGACCTCGCCGGTGGTGACGCCGGACAACGCCAGCAACAATTCGTAGATCTGCCGGTCGGCGAGCAGGTCGGTGGGCACCTTGCCGATGGCCCAGTCATGCACCGCCGCATATTGCTGGTTCGCGGTCAAGGAGGCCAGCAGGTCGATATCGACCCACGGCAGCAGCCCACCCTTCTTGCGCAGGTTTTCCAGCAGCGTCCGGTGGGCGTCGGTGGTGATGCGGCGCAACAGGTCGCGCACCAGGTTCTCGGCGCTGCCGGAGAAATAGACCGTCACCATGGCGCGGGTGTATTCCGGCATGCGCTTGATTTCGCCGGCGATCCAGCGCGTGCGGGCCAGGGTGGCGTCGAGCCCGGAGCCGCCTTCGGCGCTGGGATGCGCCATCTGCTCCTCGAACAGCTCGGAAACCGCCGTGGCGATCACCGTCTCCTTGTTGCCGTAGATGTTGTAGAGCGTCGCGGACGCGACTTCCGACCGCTCGGCCAGCAGGCGCATGGTGACCCCGTCATAGCCCGCTTCGGCGATCAGCTTGCGTGCCTCTTCGAGCACGCGGGTGCGCCGGCGCGCCATCGACTCGCTGGAATACGACGAACGCTTCTGGCTGGCCGCGCTCATCCTGGTCATTGCCTGTCCGTTACGGTTGCGTAGGCTCAAGGTTGTACGGGGCACGTTCTAACCTTCATTGCCGCTTTTAGCGAGCGTCTCACCGGGTTTCAAGACCGCAGACCCTTGACCTGCCGCTCCACCAACCATAAAATTTTACTTCGTTCCATTTTATTGGCAAGGCCGATCGGGTCGAGCCGGATGGTCCGGCCTCTTGGGGAGAACCGGCATCGGCGATCACGCCTCATGCCATAAGGATATTGCGCGCCGCCACGCCACGACGGGGAGACACATGGACGACTTCTTCGACATCAAGGACCGGGATTTCCAGGAAAACCCTCATCCCGTCTACAAGCGGCTGATCGCCGAGTGCCCGGTGCACAAGTCCGAGCGCTACGGCTTCTATTCGGTAAGCCGATACCAGGACGTGAAGGACATCCTGCGCGACACTTCCATGTGGTCGAGCAAGTTCGGCCCGGGCACCGCCTATGCCGATCCCAAGGCGCCCAACGCGCTGGTCAATGTCGACCCGCCCGAGCACGACTTCCAGCTCAAGCTGGTCAACAAGGCGTTCACCCGCCAGTCGATCAATGCGCTGGAGCCGGACATCGCCGCCTATGTCAGGGAACTGATCGACGGCCTGAAGCCGAAGGGCCGCGCCGACCTGATGCGCGACTTCGCCATGCACATCCCGTTGTTCGTCATCTCCCGCATGCTGGGCGTCGATCCGGATGACGGCCTGATGTTCCGCGGCTGGGTGGAGGAGTTGACCATGGGTGTGTTCGGCGACGCCGATCCCGCCGTGATCCAGCGCGTCCAGGCCGAGTTCGGCGGCTATTTCACCAACGAGGTGCAGAAGCGCCACAAGGTCATCGAGGCCGGCGGCCAGCTGGGCGACGACCTGATCACCCGCCTGCTGACGGCCGAGGTCGACGGCAAGAGGCTCGAGCCGGCCCGCGTGCTCGGCTTCATCTCGTTCCTGCTGGTAGCCGGCAGCGGCACCACGACCATGCTGGTGTGCAACACCATCCACCACCTGCTGGACAACCCGGACCAGATGGCGAAGGTGCTGGCCAATCCGGCCGAGCTGATTCCGGCGGCCGCCGAGGAATCCATGCGTTTCACCGCGCCGGTGCACGGGCTGTTCCGCACCAATAACGAGGACGTCACCCTGCACGGCGTGCACATTCCCAAGGATTCGAAGGTGATGTGCATGTTCGCCGCGGCCAATTTGGACGAGGCGCAGTTCTCCAACCCGGACAAGTTCGATGTGGAGCGCGACGCGAACGAGCTGCGCAAGCAACTCGGCTTCGGCTGGGGCACGCATATCTGCACTGGCGCGCCGCTCGCCCGTCTGGAGGCGCGGATCGCACTGACCGAGGTGCTGACCCGGCTGCCGAACCTGCGCGCCGACGGTCCGGCGGTGCAGACCGCGCCCTCGGTGCTGTATGGTTTCGACCATCTGCCGGTTGCCTGGGACGTCGACTAAGCCGCGCCGAAAAAGCCTCTGGGGAGAAGGCCGATGGAATACTTCGCCAACTACAACACCGGGATCGACCTCGACCCGGCGGAATGGGCGCTTGCACGCGAAGCCGAGGGCTATACGGGCGTGGTCGTCAGTGACCATTTCTGGGTGGGTGATGAGCCCTACCCGCATGTGTGGGTCACCCTGACCCGCATCGCCTGCGCGACGAAGGACCTGCGGTTCGGCTCGTCGTTCTGCAACAATCTGTTCCGGTCGCCGGTGGAGTTCGCCCAGGCGAGCCTGACCCTGCACCAGGCCGCCAAGGGCCGCTTCGAGGCGGGCCTGGGCGCCGGCTGGTCGGAGAACGAGGTGTCGGGCGGGCTGGGCCAGCATTATCCGCCAGCGCCCGAGCGCGCCGGCCGTTACCGCGAGGCGATGACGGTGGTGCGCGAGATCTTCGACACCGGCAAATGCCGCTTCGACGGCGAATTCTACAATATCAACGTGCCGGTTATCGGCCCGTACGATGGCACCAGGCCACAACTGGTCGGCTCGGCCGGCGGACCGCGCACCCGGCGCGAGATCACGCCGCTGGTCGACCGGGTGGAGGTGTTCGCCGGCGAATTCATCCGCGGCGGCTCCATCGACTTCGCCGCCCTGGCCGCCGTTACCGACGACGACGTGAAGGAGATGATCGCCAAGGTCCGCGAGATCAAGCCGGACATCCCGATCGGCTATTTCACCCTGATGGCCGCCGGCGAGAGCGAGGCGGTCATGGGTCTGGAGGCGATGCTGGGCAACAATTTCGCCAGCGGCCTGGTGGGCCACCCGGAGAAGGTCGCCGCCAAGATCGCGCAGATGGAATCCTGGGGCCTGGGCCGCGTCCAGCTGACCGAGCTGGTGCCGGGGAGCTACAGCACTCTGGGGCCGTATATCCGGCACTGAGCCGTCAACATCGAACGCCGAGCTGAAGGGGAGTCACATGACG
>CAMBYA010000272.1 GCA_945872035.1 Rhizobium sp. Q54 | reverse complement strand
GCCGCCGGGCGTGGCGCCGACCTGGGCGCACCAGCCGGGCCGGGCCAGGCAGTCGACGGCCTGGCGCACGGCGACGGGCACGCCGGAACACTCGGCCGAGAAATCGGCGCCGCGCCCGGTGATCTTGCGGATTTCCGAGACCGGATTCTGCGAACTCGCGTCGATGCAGTGGGTCGCGCCCAGTTCCGCCGCCATGTCGAGCCGCGAGCGGCGCACGTCGATGGCGATGATCGTCGCGCAGCCGGCCAGCCGCGCGCCCATGATCGCCGACAGGCCGACGGTGCCGCAGCCGAACACCGCGACCGACGAACCCGACGGCGGCTTCAGCGCGTTCAGCACCGTGCCGGCGCCGGTGGTGAGGCCGCAGCCGAGCGGCCCCATGAGTTCCAGCGGCAGGTCGCTGTCGATCTTGTTGACGCTGCGCGCCGGGGTCAGCGAATAGGTCGCGAACGACGACTGGCCCACGAACCGGCCGCGCAATGGCTGGCCGTGCTGGTTCAGCGGCGAGGTGCCGTCGCCGCGCAGGCCCATCAGGTTGCGGCCGATGAACTCGTCGCAATAGGCGGTCTTGGCCTCGAGGCAGCTGTGGCAATGGCCGCAGCTGTCGCCGCTCAGCACCACGTGGTCGCCCACCTTCAGGTGCGTCACCGCGCTGCCGACCTTCTCGATCACGCCCGAGCCTTCGTGGCCCAGCACCATGGGCAGCGGGATGTTGATGTCCTGGTTCTTCACCGCGATGTCGGTGTGGCAGATGCCGCTGGCGACGATGCGCACCAGCACCTCGTCGGGACGCGGATCGTCCACGTCCACTTCCTCGATCAGGAAATCGCCCTTTGCTTCCCGCACGACCGCCGCCAGCGCCTTCATTCCATTCTCCCCGGTTTGATGTGACCGGAGAGTAACGCGGGTCGCAGGTGAAATGCACGCGTGACTGTCGCGCCGCCAGCCCTTTAGGATGCACTTTCCTGGGGAGAGGAGCACACCATGCCGGCGGATTTTCCGGAACCGACTTTCATCACCACCAATGGCATCCGCATGGCGGTCTACGAGGCCGGTCCGAAGGACGGCCCGCCCGTGGTGCTGGCGCATGGCTGGCCCGAGCTGGCCTATGCCTGGCGGCACCAGCTGAAGGCGCTGGGCGAGGCGGGCTATCACGTCATGGCGCCGGACCAGCGCGGCTACGGCCTCACCGAAAAGCCCTGCGTGGTGCGCCAGTACGACATCCACCACCTGACCGCCGACATGGCCGGCCTGCTCGACGCCTTCGGCCACGACCGGGCGGTGTTCGCTGGTCACGACTGGGGCGGCATCATGGTCTGGCAGATGGCGCTGCTGCACCCGGACCGGGTGGCGGGCGTGATCGGCGCCGGCGCGCCGTTCTTCCCGCGCAGCCGCCGCGATCCGGAAGTCGTGATGCGCGAGGCGTGGGGGCCGGACTGGTACATTTGCGACTTCCAGGACTCGCGCCGCGCCGACGAGGCCATGCTGACCAACGTGGAAGCCATCTTCACCAACCAGTTCCGCAAGCTGACGCGCACCTACGCCGAATACCAGGCGCTGCCCAAGGAAGACCGCAACCGCACCATCCAGAAGCGCATCGACCCGCGCCCCGGCCGCGTCTATCTCAGCGACGCCGAGCGGCAGGTCTATATCGACACCTACCGCAAGACCGGCTTCACCTCGACCATCGACTGGTACCGCAACTGGTCGTGGAACTGGGAGAGCACCGCCGACGTGAAGCAGGAGATCCACGTTCCCTGCCTCTACATCCAGGCGGCCGACGACCCGGCCGTGCCGCCCGGCTTCGGCGACGACATGGCGGAGTACATCGACGACGTGGAGCGCTACAAGGTCGAGGACTGCGGCCACTGCATCCAGCAGGAACACCCGGAGGAAGTGACCCGGGTCATGCTGGAGTGGCTGGGGCGGAAGTACCCGGCGCGCCGCTGAGGAGGATCAGGTGAATCTCGAGTCGATCGACCTCTACGACCCCAGGACCCAGGAGAACTGGTTTCCCGCCTACCGGGCGCTGCACGAGCACGCGCCGGTCTACCGGATACCCGGCAGCGACACCTATGTGATCTGCAAGTACGAGGACGTCCTCGCCGTCATCCGCGACCCCGAGACCTTCTCCAACCAGCCGGAGATCCACGGCGGCGAGCAGCTCATCGAGCACCCCGAGGCGCGCCAGTACTATATCGATCACGGCCTGGGCAAGGACACCGGCCGCGCCCGCTGGCCGCTGCTGGGCATGGACCCGCCCGATCACAAGAAATACCGGGTGCTGATCGACAAGGACCTGCTGAGCAAGACCACGCTGCGCCGCGCCCAGCCGATGATCGAACGCACGGTCGACGAGCTGATCGACGGGTTCGCGGAGCGTGGCGAGATCGAGTTCATCCGGGACTTCGCCGTGCCGCTGCCGGTGCGCATCATCACCCTGATGATCGGCTTCCCGCTGGAGGACATCCCGCAGCTGAAGGAATGGTCCACCGCCTGGACGCTGCCCTTCATGCGCGGCCTCACCCTGGAGCAGGAGCTGGAGGTCGCCCGCCAGGGCGTCGCGTTCCAGGACTACATCAGGCGCACCGCCGACGCGCGCCGGAGCGAGCCGCGCGACGACGTCATCACCCATCTGGTGCAGGCGCGCTACGAGGGCGAACGGCCGCTGACCGACCACGAGATCGCGTCGATCGTCGACAACATGTATGTGGGCGGCAACGAGACGACGACGTTCACCCTGGCGTCGGGCCTGTGGCTGATGCTGCGCGACCCGGCGGTGTACGACGCGCTGCGGGCGGACCCGTCGAAGATCCCGAACTTCGCCGAGGAGGTGCTGCGGTTCGAGTCACCGACGCAGGGCCTGTACCGGATCGCCACCCGCGACACCGAAATCCGCGGCGTGCCGATCCCGAAGGGCTCGACCGTCCACATCCGGTTCGGCGCCGCCAACCGCGACGGCGACGTCTTCAAATGCCCCGACAGGCTCGACATCGACCGCGAGAACGCCGGCAAGCACCTGGCCTTCAGCCAGGGCGAACACCACTGCCCCGGCGGCCCGCTCGCCCGCATGGAACTGGTGATCGCCTTCGAGCGCCTGATCGCCCAGCTACCGAATTTGCGGCTGACGCCGGGCAGGAACGATTTCCAGCACTATCCGGGGTTTGTCCTGCGGGGGTTGAAGGAACTGCACTTGTCCTTCGATGCCGGATGAGGGTGATTTGTTTTTCAAGCCCTTACTGTAACCTGCGTGTAGTACGCAAACTTTCGGAGTAGGCGAGGCAAAGCATGGCACTCTCAACGAGGGGTTCTGGACTTGTCGCCGATTTCTTCGCGGGCGCGATAGGGTGGGGCATATGCATGTTGGTGGTAGCTGGTAGCTACGCAGTCGGATTTTGGCTCGCCCCATTCTTCGGTGGCGAAGACCACAAAGATAGCTTTGGAATCCTGTCTGCGTTGGTCGTGATTTGGATATATGAGCACCAGCGCGCTAATGAGCGATATGAACGCCTTCAAGAAATTGTGGGGGAACTACAGCGCGAGCGTAGGTAGAGGTTCATAGGGCGTTGTGTGTCTCCGACCTGTACCTCGGGTCGAACACCTCAAACCCGCTCGAAGATCGCCGCCAACCCCTGGCCGCCGCCGATGCACATGGTTTCGAGGCCGTAGCGGGCGCCGCGGCGTTCCATTTCCATCAGCATGGTGGTCAGGATGCGGCCGCCGGTCGCGCCGACCGGGTGGCCCATGGAGATGCCCGAGCCATTGACGTTGATGCGCTGCTCGTGGTCCGCGTCGGTCAGGCCCAGCGCCTTGGTGCAGGCGAGCACCTGGGCGGCGAAGGCTTCGTTGAGTTCGATCAGGTCGAGGTCCTTCAGCGCCAGGCCGGCGCG
>CAMBYA010000271.1 GCA_945872035.1 Rhizobium sp. Q54 | reverse complement strand
AGCAGCTGGCGGAAGACGATGGGGCCTACATTGGCGCTGCGGATGAGCCGCACCCGGTCGCGCAGGTCACGAGCCGTGAGCGCGGCGGCGGCCATGCGCTATTTCTGTCCGATCTTGGGTTCCTCGCCCCGCAGCAGGCGGCGGATGTTCGACGAATGGCGCTGGAAGATCATCAGCGCCAGCAGCAGGAACAGCACGGCGAGCATCAGTTTGCCAACGGCCATTGCGTAGATCGGTGCGACGGTGGCCGCGGCTAGCGCGGCGACCGAGGAGTAGCGGAACATGACGCCGATCAGCAACCATATGGCGCAGCAGAGCAGACCGAGCAGCGGGTCGATGGCGAGCGAGATGCCAAGAAACACAGCGACGCCCTTGCCACCTCTGAAATTCAGCCAGATCGGGTAAAGATGGCCAAAGAACGCGGCCGCAGCGGCGATCGGGACGATAGCTTCGATGAAATATTCCCGGGCGAACCAGACCGCGACCGCGCCCTTGCTTGCGTCAAGTACCAAGGTCGCAAGCGCGAGCCACTTGTTGCCGGTGCGCAGCACGTTGGTCGCGCCGATGTTCCCCGATCCCATGGAGCGGATGTCGCCCATTCCGGCGGCTTTGGTCAGCAGAAGGCCGAACGGTATCGAGCCAAGCAGATAACTCACGATGCTCGCGAAGATGACTCCGAGAATTCCGTCCATCTGTTACCCCGCCTGATAAACGGTGCGTCCGCCCAGTATCGTGCGGATGATCCTACCCTGTACCGGGCGGCCTTCGAAGGGGCTGTTCTTCGCCTTGCTGTGGAATTGCTCCGGATCGATGCGCCACGGCGTATCCGGGTTGAACAGCACCAGGTCGGCGCGTTCGCCCTTGGCCAGCTTACCGCCTGGAATGCCCAGGATCCCGGCGGGCCGCGAGGTCAGCGCCGCCAGCAGCCGCGCCAGCGGCACGTGGCCGCCATGGTGCAGCTCCAGCATGATCGGCAGGAGGGTCTCGAGTCCGATCACGCCCGAGGCCGCCAGGTCGAACGGCAGCCGCTTGCTCTCCACATCGTGGGGATCGTGGGAGCTGACGATGACGTCGATGGTGCCGTCGGCCAGGCCTTCGACCACGGCGCGGCGGTCCTCCTCGGTGCGCAGCGGCGGTGAGGTGCGCGCGAACGTGCGGTACTCGGCGACGGCCAGTTCGTTGAGCGCGAAATATTGCGGCGCGGTGCCGCAGGTCACCGGCAGGCCGGCCGCCTTCGCTTTGCGCACCGCGTCCACGGCGGCCGCCGTCGTCACCAGCCCCACGTGATAGCGGCAGCCGGTCAGCGCGACGAGGCGCAGGTCGCGCTCAACCATGATCACTTCGGCGATGGACGGAATGCCGGGCAGGCCCAGCCGCGTCGCCATCTCGCCCTCGTTCATCACGCCTTCGCG
Source organism: Rhizobium sp. Q54 (assembly GCA_945872035.1). Classification (GTDB taxonomy): domain Bacteria; phylum Pseudomonadota; class Alphaproteobacteria; order SMXS01; family SMXS01; genus RI-34. The sequence continues at coordinate 2,520 of CAMBYA010000271.1, read as the reverse complement.
GGCCAGCATGGGGTCCTCGGCGTGCTGGATCACCAGCGCGTCATGGGCCTTCGCATAGGTCAGGATGCGGCGCATGACCTGGGAGTCTGCGATCGCCTTTCGGCCGTCGGTGAAAGCCAGCGCGCCCGCCTGCCGCAGCAGGCCGATCTCGGTCATCTCCTCGCCGCCCAGGTCCTTGGTCGCGGCGGCGATGGGATGGATGCGCACGCCCGAGTCGTGGGCCAGCCGCTCGACGTAATCGACCAGCGACGCCCGGTCGACCACCGGGTTCATGTTGGGCATGGTGGCGATGGAGGTCACGCCGCCCGCCGCCGCGGCCTTGGCGGTCGTGTCGACCGACTCGCCCAGGAACACCTGCATGTCGATGAAGCCGGGCGTCAGGCACATGCCCTTGCAGTCGACCACCTCGCTGCCGTCGGTGATTCCGTCGGCGAACAGCGCCGCGCCCAGATCCCAGATCTTGCCGCCCACGGTCAGCAGCGCGCCGCGCTCGTCGCGGCCGCTGGCGGGGTCGATCAGCCTGGCGTTGATGTAGACGACGCGGCGGTCGGCGGCCATCAGTCGTCCTCCTCGGTGTCGAGGTCGCGGCACAGGGCGTCGAGGCAGGCCATGCGGATGGCGACGCCGGTCTCGACCTGCTCGCGGATGGCGCTGCGGTCGATGTCGTCGGCCACCTCCGTGTCGATCTCCACGCCCCGGTTCATCGGGCCGGGATGCATGATCATGGCGTCCGGCTTGGCCATGGCCAGCTTGTCGGCGTCGAGGCCGTAGAAATGGAAATACTCGCGGGTCGACGGCACGAACGCGCCCTTCATCCGCTCGGTCTGCAGCCGCAGCATCATGACGATGTCGGCGCCGGCAAGGCCGCTGCGCATGTCGTGGAACACGTCGACGCCCAGCCGGTCGACGGCGACCGGCAGCAGCGTCGGCGGCGCGACCACGCGGACGCGCGCGCCCATGGCGTTGAGCAGGTGGATGTTGGAGCGCGCCACCCTGCTGTGCAGGATGTCGCCGCAGATTGCCACGGTCAGTCCCTGGATGCGCCCCTTGCGGCGGCGGATGGTCAGGGCATCGAGCAGCGCCTGGGTCGGATGCTCGTGGCGGCCGTCGCCTGCGTTGATCACCGCGCAGTTCACCTTCTGCGACAGCAGCGCGGCCGCGCCCGACGATCCGTGCCGGATCACCAGCACGCTCGGGCGCATGGCGTTCAGCGTCATGGCCGTGTCGATCAGCGTCTCGCCCTTCTTGATGGACGATGTCGAGGTGACCATGTTGATGACGTCCGCGCCCAGCCGCTTGCCGGCCAGTTCGAAGGACGTGGATGTGCGGGTGGACTCCTCGAAGAACAGGTTGATCTGGGTCCGGTTCTTCAGGACCTTCTTGATCTTCTTCCCGCCCCGATAGCGTTCCAGGTAGGAATCGCCAAGGTCGAGGAGCGCAGCGATCTCCTGCGGTTTCATCCCCTCGATTCCGAGAAGATGCCTGATGCCGTCGGTTTTTGTCATTGAAGCCGGTTGTATAGGGTCAAGCACGTCCTCCGGCAAGCGTCAGTTGCGGCGCAGAAAATCCAGCGCTCCCTGAAGGATATACCCGGCGGCCATCTGGTCAACGACCTTGGCTCGTTTCGCCCGCGTTACGTCCGCGTCGATCATGGCGCGCTGGACGGCGGCGGTGGACAACCGCTCGTCCCAGAAGGCGAGGGCGATGTCGCGGATGCCCAGCAGGTTGCGGGCGAACTGCCGCGTCGACTGGCACCGTGGTCCTTCCGTCCCGTCCATGTTGACCGGCAGCCCCAGCACCAGCCCGGCCACCTGCCGCCCGTCCACGATCGCCAGCAGTTTCGTCGCGTCGGCGGTGAACTTGGTCCGCTGGATGGTCTCGATGGGGCTCGCCACCATCAGCGCGCCATCACTCACGGCAAGGCCAATGGTTTTCGATCCGAGGTCGAGGCCGAGCAGGCGGCCGCCGCGTGGGAGCGCGGCTTTCAGCTCGGTCAGGGAGAGTTCGGGCATGGGCCGCCTTGGAGCTTCCACGACCCCTATTTTTCTTGTCATCCCGGCGAAGGCCGGGACCCAGCATCGTAGGGCCTTGGGGTGGCAGGAAAGGTCTGGGTCCCGGCCTTCGCCGGGATGACAATCATGGAGGGATGCCACGCACCACGCAACCTTGCCGAACCGCCCCATCCGGGCTAATTTCCGCGCCTTCGGAACAGGGGGCGGCCATCGCCCCGGCACAATTTGGAACATCCATGTCGGTTGATACGAAAACGGTCGCACGCATCGCCCATCTGGCGCGCCTCAAGGTGCCGGAAGACAGGCTCGAGCCCCTCGCGGGCGAGCTGAACCAGCTGCTGGCGTGGGTCGAGCAATTGTCCGAGGTCAACACCGACAACGTGCCGCCGCTGACCAGCGTGGTCCATGCCCGTCTGCCCAGGCGTGACGATGTCGTCACCGACGGCGACCGGCAGGACGACGTGCTGGCGAACGCCCCCGATGCCCAGAACGGCTTCTTCGCCGTGCC
>CAMBYA010000270.1 GCA_945872035.1 Rhizobium sp. Q54 | reverse complement strand
GCCAGCAATGTGTCGGCGTCGGTCGCCGCGAACCGGGCCAGGGCCTGCTGATCCGCATCCTCATCGGCCGTCACCTCGTGCTTCATCAGTGCGACCAAGGCGGCATCCTCGTCCAGGCCGGCGAGGTCGACAGGCGGCGGTGGCGGCTCCTCGGCCTGCGGCGGCGCCTCCTTCACGTGCGGCACGGCCGCCTTGACCGCCGCAGGGACGGGCGGCGGCTTCGGCGCCTCGCGATCGCAGCCCGCCAGGGCGGCGGCCAGCACCAGGATCAGCGCAAACGGGGCGCGCGGCATCGTCCCTCCCTTGGACAGTGTGATTGCGCCAGCGTAGAGCATCGGCGCCGGGAACGGAATCCCCGCCGCTTCTTCGCGGTATCGCCGAAGGCCCTGCTCGGATAACATTTTCGCGGGGAGGAGACGCGCATGGAGTCCATCTGTCCTTTCGCCAGCACGCTGGCCGACGCCATCGGCCAGGAGTTCGGCGCCAGCACACCACCCGGTACGGGCGACATTCCGCTGATGCCGCTGGGCCAGGCCGCCGATATGGGCCACACGGCGGACGGCACGCCGCTGATCGATCCGCGCTTGTTCAGCTCGGCCGAATACAACCGCAACCCCTACCCCTATTTCCGTATCCTGCGCGACCACTACCCGGTGTTCCACGACGAGTTGCACAACTGCTATTACGTCACCCGGTTCGACGACGTGAAGGCCTGCGCCAACGACGACGTGGTGTTCAACACCATCGGCAAGGGCGCCTCCAACACCGTTCTGGGCAACACCCAGCTGGAGCTGAGCGGTCCGGAGAACCGGAGACGCCGCAACCTCTACGGCCAGCATCTGGTCGGCCAGGCGCTGAAGCTGCGCACGCCCGCCATCACCCGGATTGCCGAGGAACTGATCGACTCCTGGGACACGGCGAACGATCCCGCCATCTGTCACGACCGCGACGGCGTCCGGTCCGTGACCCTGGGCAAGGGTTTCGCCAACGAGTTCCCGATCCGTGTCGTCGGTTACCTGCTCGGCCTGCCCAACGAAGCCCGCGCCAATTTCTACTTCTGGTACAACGCCATGATGAACGGCTTCGGCGGCGCGACCGAAACCCATGGCCTCGGCCTCGCCGCGCGGCAGGACCTGGAAGACTATGTCGAGGAACTGGTGCGGGCGCGTCGGGCCAGACCGCATTTCCTCCACGACGAGGCCGGCAATCCGGTCGGCAAGGACATCATTACCTCGCTGTGCGAAACGCGGATTGACGGGGACTACCTGTCAACCGAGGAGATCACCTCGAACATCGCGTTGCTGGTCGGCGGCGGCGGCGAGACCACGCGCGGAGCGATCATGAACATGTGGTACCTGCTGCTGCAGCATCCGGACCAGCTCGACGCGGTGCGCGCCGATGAAGGCCTGTGGCTCGCCGCGTTCCACGAAGGCCTGCGCTGCGCCATCCCGGCCGGCGGCGCCCAGCCCAAGAACACCACCTACGACATCGAGATGCACGGCGTGAAAATCCCGGCCGGATCGCTGGTGCTGATGGTCAACCATGCCGCGAACCGGGACGACAGGGTGTTCAGGCACGCTGACAGCTTCGACATTCACCGCGACGACCTCTACAGCGGCAAACTTCTGCGCAGCGGATTCAGCGACGGCCGGAAATCCAGCCACATGTCGTTCGGCGTCGGCCCGCATTTCTGCCCGGGCGCCTGGATTTCGGAGCAGGAAGCGACGTTGGGCTCGAGCGTGCTGATCCGGCGGATGAAGAATGTGCGCGTCAAGTACGACGCCATGCCCAAGGACATCGACGGCGTCACACTTGCTCCCATTGGCCTGGTGCCGATGCGCGAGCTGTGGGTGGAGTACGACCTCGGCTGAACGCACTTACACCTGACAAGGCAGCGGGTTAGGCTAGCCGCCGCCATTTCCGGAGAATCACCCCATGCTCGACTTCAAGTATTCCGGCCTGCTCGGCCTCATCATCCTCGTGCTCGACATCTACGCCATCATCCGCGTGATTCAGAGCGGCGCGGGTGCGCTGGCGAAGGCGATCTGGATCGTCGTGATCCTGCTGCTGCCGGTGCTCGGCCTCATCCTGTGGTTTTTGTTCGGCCCCAAGAAATAGGCATTCTGTCCAGGCCCCGGAGCCTTGGGCCGCTGTGGCGTCCCATACTCTCCACTACCGTTGAATTGGATCACTTCGGGAGGCGCCCATGCGTTGGCGCGGTCGCCGTGAAAGCGGCAATATCGAGGATTTGCGCGGCCAGGGTGGCTCAGGCATGGGCGGTTTTCGCCTGCCTGGCGGCGGCGGAGGCGGCAAGCTCGGCATCGTCGGCACCATCGTCGTGGTGCTCGTGGGGCTCTATTTCGGCGTCGATCCGTCAGTGTTCCTCGGCGGCGGCGCGCCGCAGGCGCCGACACAGGCCGTCGACACTTCCACTCCGGAAGCGGAGGAGAGCCGTGCCTTCGTGGCCACCGTCCTCGCCGACACGGAAGATACCTGGCATGCCCTGTTCGAGCAGATGGGCCGCGGCTACGAGGAGCCCAGGCTGGTGCTGTTCAGCGGCGAGGTGCAGTCGGCCTGCGGCTTCGCCCAGTCGGCGAGCGGGCCGTTCTACTGTCCCGGCGACCGCAAGGTGTACCTGGACACCAGCTTCTTCGACGAACTGGGCCAGCGTTTCGGCGCCCCCGGCGACTTCGCCCAGGCCTATGTGATCGCCCACGAGATCGGTCATCACGTGCAGACCCTGCTCGGGATCTCCCAGCAGGTCCATCGCCTGCGCGGCACGGTCAGCCAGGCCGAGGAAAACGCCATGTCGGTCCGGCTGGAGCTGCAGGCCGACTGCCTGGCCGGGGTCTGGGCCCATCATGCCCGGCGCAGCCGCGACATGCTGGAGGCGGGCGACGTCGAGGAGGCGCTGACCGCCGCCAGCGCCATCGGCGACGACCGGCTGCAGAAACAGGCGCAAGGCCATGTCGTCCCGGACGCCTTCACCCACGGCAGCTCGGCGCAGCGGGTCCGATGGTTCCGGCAGGGCATGCAGGCTGGCGCGCTCGATGCCTGCGACACCTTCAACGCGCGGAATCTCTAGCCGCAAAACGGAAGCCTGACCGGTTTCGCGTCGTTGTCGCATCACCGGCTGGATAGTTGCGGGCGATCGCGGTCCGTGGTGCTATTGTGCCGTTCCTCAAACCGGTCCCAGTTCGATGACGCCAATGTCGCCCCCGCCAGAAAAGCTGCAGCGCTGGGCGCATATCTCGCTTATCGGACTGTTCGTTTGCGCGGTAATCGCCAGCCTTTATTTCGCGGCCGACGTCTTCATCCCGCTTGTCGGCGCGATCCTGATGGGCTTCACCTTCGCGCCGCTGATCCGGCCGCTGGCGCGGCGCGGCGTGCCCTCGCCGCTGCTCGCCGCCGTGGTGCTGGCGGGGCTGATCGGCGTGGCGGCGCTGGCGGTGACGGCTGTCGCCAAGCCGGCGGCCGACTGGATCGACCGGGCGCCGAAGATCGTCAAGCAGCTCGACCGCAAATTCCGGCCGGTGCGCGAATCCGTCGAGACGGTGCAGAAGGCCTCGACCGATGTCATGAACCTCACCAATGCCGACCGCAAGAAGCGCACCACGACGGTCGTCGCCGCCTCGCCGTCGATCATGGAGCGCATGGTCGGCGGCATCCAGCGCATCGGCATCAACCTGGCCATGATGCTGGTGCTGCTGTACTTCCTTCTGGCCGCCGGCGACATGTTCAAGGAAAAGACCGTCCGGCTGATGCCGACCTTCCACGACAAGCGTGCCGTGGTCTCGATCATCAACAGTATCGAGCGCGAGGTGTCCGCCTACCTGATCACCATCCTGCTGATCAACGTGGCGCTGGGTGCGGTGATCGGCGGCGGCCTCTATGCCATCGGTCTGAACAATGCCCTGTTCTGGGGCATCATGGCCGCGGTGCTGA
>CAMBYA010000269.1 GCA_945872035.1 Rhizobium sp. Q54 | reverse complement strand
TCCTCGCGTTGCTCGCGGTCCCGGTCGTGTCGCGGTAGCTCGGCAGGTAGAAAATGATCCGCGAGCCCTTGCCGGCCTCGCTCTCGGCCTTGATGGCGCCGCCCGACTGGCGCACGAAACCATAGGCCATGCTCAGCCCGAGGCCGCTGCCGCGGCCGGTGTCCTTGGTGGTGAAGAACGGCTCGAAGATGCGGTCCAGCACCTCGGGCGTCATGCCCGATCCGGTGTCGGACACCTCGATCGTCACGTAATCGCCGGCGGGCAGCGGATCCTTGCCGGCGACGGTCTCGGTGGCGAAGCGGTCGTTGCGCGTGCGGATGGTCAGCAGGCCGCCCGACGGCATGGCGTCGCGCGCGTTCAGCGCCAGGTTGAGAATGACGGACTCGAGCTGGGACGGATCGACCCGCACCAGCCAGGGATCGTCCGCCAGCTCGCGCCTGACCTGGATGGTGTCTCCCAGCGAGTGCTCGAGGATCTCGCTGAGGCCGGCGATCAGGATGTTGACGTCGACGATCTTGGGCGACAGCGCCTGCCGCCGCGAGAACGCCAGCAGCCGCTGGATCAGCAAGGCGCCACGCTCGGCGGCGTTGAGCGCCTTGCGCAGCAGGTCGCGGCTGTTTCGCGGGTTTTCGGTGATCGTCTCGTCGGCCAGTTCCATGTTGCCGATCATCACCGCCAGCAGGTTATTGAAATCGTGCGCCAGGCCGCCCGTGAGCTGGCCGACGCTTTCCATCTTCTGCGCCTGGAACAGCGCGTCGGCGGCGTCGATCTGCTCGGTGATGTCGCTGCAGGCGCCGCGATAGCCCAGGAACTCGCCCTGATCGCCGAAGATCGGCTTGCCGCTGGCCATCAGCACCTTGCGCTCGCCCGCCATGGTGGTGACCGGCACGCGGACATTGCGGTATGCCTCGCGCCGCGCGATATGCTCGAGCAGTTGCGGCCAGTCGGCCTGGGTGGCGTCGCTCACCTCGTCCCGGAACGCCACGCGGCCCAGCAGCAGCTCGGTCTGGCTGCCGACGAAGTCGGCGAAGCGCTCGGACACATATTGCAGACGTCCGCGCGCGTCGGTCTCGAAGAAGAAGTCGCTGGCGCTGTCGGCGATATCGCGCAGCCGCCGCTCGCTGTCGATGACCTCGCGCTGCATACGGCGCATGGCGTCCATGGCGGCATAGAGCAGCAGGGCCGTCAGCGTCGACAGGATGCAGAACGCCGTCAACGTGGTCCACTGGCCGCCCGGCGACAAGGCATGCAGCGGACCCGCGCCCTGGGCGGTGCCGAACTGCGCGAACACCAGCGAGAACGCGATCAGGATGCCGACGCCCAGCAGGTTGAACCGCACCGCCATCCAGGCCAGCAGCGGAAACTGGCTGATCACCATGGCGAGCTGTACCGAATTGGGCAGGGTTGGCATGTTCACCGCCAGCGCCGACAGGGCCTTGATACCCATGATCGCGGCGAACTCCAGCCAGCGGAGCGGCCGCAGGGCGACCGGCCGGCGCAGCGCGATGCCCAAGACCAGCGGCACGAAGGCGAAACTGCTGAACACGCAGCCGAGCCAGCGCCCCAGGACGATCGCGCCGGGCCCGGCTTCCGGACGGGCGACGACCGGGGACATGAACAGCAGCCCGTCGCCCAGCGCCGCCACCAGGCACGCGCCGGGCACGATGAGGCCCATCAGCAGCCCCACGTCGCGGAACCGGTCCAGCCCCGCGACCAGCCCCACCCGGCCGGCCATCCAGGCGCCCGCCAGGGCGGCGCCGGTGCCGGTGGTGGCGGTTGCGAGCGCGGCCGACGGGCCGAGGCCGGCAAGCATGGCGCCGGCCAGCCAGCCGATCAGGACGCCCGGCCAGACCAGACGGCCGAAAGCGAGCATACCGCCGAGGGCAATGCCCATGGGCCACCAGGTGGCCGGCGCCACGGTGCTGGAAATCGAATACAGATGGCTGGTGGCGGCGATCGCCGCGCAGACCAGCGCGATCATCGCGGCCCTGGCCGCCTCAGCCGAAGTTCTTGGAAACATCGCGCAAACCGCTACCCGGCGCCCATTCACGGTGCTGTTGGCAACCCGCAACCCTTACCCATCATAAGGAAAATCCGCCCGGATTGGGGAATAAATCGCGCACCGGTTCAGGGTGGCGACGGACGGGCCGGCGGCGGATTGTGCAGCTCGTGCTGGATCAGCGCCAGCTGGACGCCCTCGTCGTCGAACCGCTGCTTCAGCCGCGCCACCAGGTCGTAGCGGAAGCCCAGATAGTCCACGCTGTTCACCCACACGCGGATGATCACCTGCACCGCCAGATCACCCAGCGCGCCGGCTACCACCTGCGGCTCGGGCTTGGCCAGCGGGCGCGGGTCGGCGGCGATGGTGTCGCGGATCATCGCCAGCACCGCGTCCAGCCGGTTGCCGTAGCCGACGTTGACGGTGATCTCCACCCGCCGGGTCTTGTGGGCGCTGAAGTTCTTGATCGCCGCGCCCCAGACCATGCCGTTGGGCAGGAACAGCTGCACGTTGTCGGCCATGGCCAGCTCGGTGGCGAACAGGGTGATCGCCCGCACGGTACCGGCATTGACGCCCACCTCGATGTCGTCGCCGACCTTGAACGGCCGGAACATCAGCAGCATGACGCCCGAGGCGAAATGGCTCAGCGTCCCCTGCAGCGCCAGACCGACGGCGATGGACGCGGCGCCGAGCACCGCGATCAGGCTGGTGGTCTCGACCCCGAACTGGGACAGCACCGCGATGATGGTGAAGGCCAGGATCGCCCAGCGCACGAAACTGGCGAGGAACGTGGTCAGCGTCGGGTCGAGCTTGCTGGCCCTGCGCGACAGCCGCATCATCGCCCGCCCGGCCCAGGACGACGCCAGCCAGCCGACGATCAGGATCACCACGGCGCCGATCAGCTTCAGGCCGTAGACCGTCAGCAGCGTCGTCGTCGATCGGATGATCTCGTGCATGTCCATGGGGCGCTCCGGGTGGCAGGCCCCTTCAATACGGGAAATCCGCCAGGCGCGGGAGATGTGAAAACAATGGACTGCCCCAATCTAGCCGTCATACCGGCGAAGGCCGGTATCCAGACTGGGCAGTTGCTGCGGCACGCAGGGGTTCTCCGTAAGAGAAGGTCTGGATCCCGCGCTTCAGCGGGATGGCGGCTGAGGAATGGCGCAGCCGGGATTGAGCTTGCGCGTCTCGGCCCATATGGTATCTCAGACCGTCTGGACGCGCGGGTGTAGCTCAATGGTAGAGCAGAAGCTTCCCAAGCTTACGACGAGGGTTCGATTCCCTTCACCCGCTCCAGTTTCCTATTTGATCTCCACCATGATCTCCCGGTAGCGCCCGCCGCCGACGTTCTTCGCGTCGTGGGTCGTCGGGGTGCGCAGGCCGCCGGATGTGGCGATGCCGTCCCGGATCTCGAAAAAGAAGGTGTCGTCCGGCTGCAGCGTGATCTCGGCGGCGTTCTCGCCATTGCCGTCGGTGGCGCGCAGGGTCGAGCCTTCGATCACATGGACGATGTAGCTCAGCTCGTGACGGTGCACGCCGGTGCTTTCCCCGGGCTCGAGCAGTAGCTCCCAGACAATGACCTTGTCGTTCTCCAGCAGCTTCCTCGTCGCGACCTCGGCCATGAAAGCCTCCATTGCTATGGCATTGCGAAGTTGATCACCGCTCCATCATGTCGCGCTCCGCGCGGACCGCTTCCGCCGACGTGACGGATGTAGTCACCTTCGACCGGCTGCTCAATCGGGCAAGAAGCACATCCAGCGTGGGCCGTTCTGCCATCCTGTGCGTCTCTTTGAGCAGGTAGTCCGACAGCGACATCCCCGCGGAGGCTGCCCTTGCGGTCATCTGCGTATGGAAGGGATTGGGCATGGCTGGCACGCCCCCTCAGAAACCGTACCCGCCGGTCTCCGGCACGGGCAGGGCACGCTGGTTGTAGAGCATCTTCGTCCGGCGCTCGATTTCCTCGGGC
>CAMBYA010000268.1 GCA_945872035.1 Rhizobium sp. Q54 | reverse complement strand
ATAGCGCCCTGGATCGTAGGGGCAATGGGGTGCAAGCCTTTCCCATGCTTGTCATCCCCGCCTCTTGCGCGGGGATCCATCTCTCCGCGAGCTACGCTGCTGATTGATCCGGTGCACAAGGCGATGCGTGGCGATTTAGGCCGTGGCCGACATGGATATGGATCCCCGCGCAAGAGGCGGGGATGACAGGAAAATTAGATAACGAGGAAATCAGGGAGTGGCCGCCGCCCAACCATACGCGCCATAGCTCAGATCATCCCTGTCCCGCGTCCCGTTCGTGAAGCTGGCGAGGTCCAGCGCCGCGCGGTCGAGGCCGTGGCGGGTTTCGACCCAGTCCATCACCACGGTGCGGTCCCTGATGCGCCATTCGTCGCCGCGGCGCTCGAGCATGTCGGCATAGCGGCCGGCGGCGACGTCGACCACGGCGCCGCCCTCCTCGTTCCTGGTGTGGTAGGCGACGAAATAGGTGTCGGCGGCGGCGCGGTCGCCGGTGACGGCGATGTTGGACTGGCCGATGAAATGCATGGTGGCGGTGAACGCGTCCCGCAGCATGGGCACGATGAACGCCGCGAAATCCTTGCCGGGGCCCACATAGATGCCGTGGTTGTCGGTGGCGTCGTCCCAGTAGACGCTGTCGATCAGGCCGGCGTCGAGCCGGTCGATGCCGCGGCAGTACCGTTCCAGGAGCTGGCGGATGCGGTGGTGGGCGATGACCTCGTTGAGCGTGTCCTGCATCGGCGTGTCCCTCCCCGGACAGTGGTTCGTGCCTATCATGCGGCCCGGCGCGCATCTTGACCGGCGGCGACAAAACAGGCGCTCGGAACGACAGGGCCGGCGGTGGGCGAACCGGCCTGCCGCCGCCTGCCGCCGGGATAATTGTCGTCAAAGATAAAGACGCGCGGTGGGTCCGGCACCCATTATCTGCCGGACGCCCGGGGCATCGGCGCTGCGGGTGCGGCCTCGCGCGTCCTGTGAAGTACCGCGCGAAATCGGCGTCACGATCGATTATGACTTCTGGTTGATGGGTTACAGGGAGACGGGGATGTCATCGGCACCGATCAGCTTCAGCGATCCGGAAATCCAGCGCTGCCCTTTCGCGGCCTATGCGGAAGTGCGCAAGGCGGGGCCGGTCTATCTGGACCCGCGCAGCGGCTTCTACATCGTCACCGGCTATGACGAGATCCGCAAGGCGGCGGCCGATCCGGCGACGTTCTCCAACGTCACCGGCCAGCTGATGGTCAAGAACGCGCCCTACCAGGCCAAGATCGACGCGATCTACCGCGAGAAGGGCTACATGCCGGTGACCGCGCTGGTGGCGTCCGACCCGCCGATCCACACCATCCACCGCGCGCTGGTCGACAAGGTGTTCACCATCACCCGCGTGCGCAAGATGGAGGAATATCTGGAAGGCGTGGTCGACGAGATGATCGACGAGATCATCGACGACGGCGAGGTGGAGTTCTATTTCAACCTGGCGGTGAAGATCCCCAACCACGTGCTGTCGGACCAGATCGGCCTGCCGCGCGAGCGCTTCGCCGACTTCAAGCGCTGGGCCGACGCCATCGTGCAGGAGATGGACCCGGACAATGGCGAGGCGCGCCAGATCGAGCTGACGACTACCATCTGCGATCTGCAGCATTTCATCGTCGCCCGCGCCGAGGAATACCGGGCGGCGCCGCGCGAATGCATCCTCAGCGACCTGGTGCACGCCGAGGTCGACGGCAGGCGGCTGTCCATCGAGGAGATCATCCAGATCGTCGAGCAGATGCTGCCGGCGGGCAGCGACACCACGGTGGGCGCGCTGGCCAGCGCCATGTACCGCATCGTCACCACGCCGGGGCTGGAGCAGCAGCTGCGCGCCGATCCGGCGCTGATCCCGAAATTCGTCGAGGAGGTGCTGCGGCTCGACGCGCCGGTGCAGGGGTTGTGGCGGCGGGCGACACGCGACACGGAAATCGGCGGCACGCCGATTCCGAAGGACGGGATCATCGTGCTGCGCTACGGCGCCGGCAACCGCGATCCCGAAGTGTTTACCGATCCCGATACGCTCGACGTCAACCGCGGCAACGCCCGCAAGCACTTCGCCTTCGGCACCGGGGCGCATTTCTGCGTCGGCAACCAGCTGGCGCGCGGCGAGTTGAGGGTGGCGATCGCCGGCATCTTGCGGCGCATGGGCAATCTGCGGCTGGCGCGCGGCGAGGATGGCGTGAACTGGCAGACCCACTTCTTCGCTTATGGGCCCAGCCGGCTGGAAATCGCCTTCGACAAGTTGTGAGGCCGCCTCACTCGTTGCCGGCGATGGCCTTGCGGTACTTGCGCGGCGAGCTGCCGAACCAGCGGTAGCAGCTGCGGGTCAGCACCGACGGCTCGCTGTAGCCCAGCATGGCGGCGACGCGGGTCAGCGGGATGCTGGGCTGGCCCAGATAGCGGATGGCGGCATCGCGGCGGACCTCGTCCTTGATCTCCTCGAAGTTCACGCCCTCGTCCCGCAGCCGGCGCTGCAGGGTGCGCGGGTGCATGCCCAGCGCCGACGCCACTTCCAGGTGCAGGCAGCCGCCATGGGGCAGCAGGCGCGTCGCGATGGAGCGGACCTTGGCCGACAGCGGCTTGGCGGCGTCGGGGAACTGGGTGTCGATGAACGACGTGGCCATCTCGTAGAGCTGCTGGCTGCGGTTGGCGATCGGCACCGCCAGGTCGCTGCGGTTGAGGAAGACGGCGTTGAACGGCGCGTTCATCTCGACGCGGGCGCCGAAATAGCCGGCATAGCGCTCCGGCGGCGAGATGTGGTCGTGGGCGAACCAGATCTCCTTCGCCCGGACCGCGCCGCCCGAGATGGTCAGGATGGCGTGGTGCATCAGCGCGATGCCGTGCTCGATGGCCTGCTCGTGGTGCAGCAGCCGGTCCAGCTGGATGCCCCAGCTGATGGCGACGCGGCCGTCGGAGTCCATGTCGATGTTCAGGTCGCCGACCGAGCTGTAGGCGTTCAGGTGCCGGGCGCAGTAGCGGTAGGCGTCGCCCAGGGTCGCGGCGTTGGCCATGGCCACCTCGAGCGGACCGAGCACGGCCGCGCCGCCCTGGCGCGACGCGAACACCAGCCCGAAGTCGGGGCGGTTCAGCTCGATGGCCGTGCGGTGCAGCAGCCGGATCATCTTGCGGTAGGGAATCATGGTGCCGGGCTGGTCGAGCAGCGCGATGTCGAGCGGCTCGCGCGCCAGGATTTCCTCCGGGTTGCCGCCCAGCCGGCGCACCACCTCGGGATAGAGTCTCAGCGATTCGATCCTGACCAGGGCGGCCCTGGAACCGGTGTCGGTGGCATCGAGACCGGCTCTGCGGTCATCCAGTGTGACAGTAGGCATCGGTTTAGCTCCCCGCTGGTCCCGATTTCCGGGCATCCTTTTGGGAACCACGCGGCGAGCGCGAAAACGACCTCGCCCGAGCGCGGCCCTGCCGCCGAATATCCGGCGTTTGTCGTCAAATATCAAGATATTGCCGGACAGGCTCCCTAGGATCACAGTACCGGAACTTGCATGTCGCGGGGAGCAGAGGCAGGTGGACAAGCAGACATCACGGCTTGATGCCGGCGGATGGAGGGTGCGCTGGAACGAGGCGCTGGCCGAGCGATGGGTGCGCTCGGGCGACTGGCTGAACCGCACCATCGCCGCCGATGCCGCGGCGCTGGCGCGCGCCGCGCCGGACCGCATCCAGATGATCGACAACGACCTGGCGCTGACCCGCGGCCAGCTCTACGAGCGGGCCAGGCGGCTGGCCGGGTGGTTCGACAACATCGGCCTCGAACCAGGTGCGGTGATCTCGTTCCAGCTGCCCAACTGGTGGGAGGCGGCGGTGATCAACCTGGCGGCGGCGATGACCGGCGTGGTGGTCAATCCGATCGTGCCGATCTACCGTGACGCCGAGGTCGGCTACATGCTGAACGAGGCGCGCACCCGCGTGGTGTTCGTGCCGCGCATGTTCCGCAATTTCGACCACGCGGCC
>CAMBYA010000267.1 GCA_945872035.1 Rhizobium sp. Q54 | reverse complement strand
GGCGCCTATATCTGCGGCGAGGAAACCGCGCTGATCGAGAGCCTGGAAGGCAAGAAGGGCCAGCCGCGCCTGAAGCCGCCGTTCCCGGCCAACATGGGCGTCTGGGGCTGTCCGACGACCGTGTCCAACGTTGAATCCATCGCCGTCATCCCGACCATCCTGCGCCGCGGCGCCACCTGGTTCTCCGGCATCGGCCGGCCGAACAACACCGGCACCAAGCTGTTCTGCATCTCCGGTCACGTGAACAAGCCGTGCACCGTCGAGGAGGCCATGAGCATCCCGCTGCGCGAACTGATCGAGAAGCATTGCGGCGGCGTGCGCGGCGGCTGGGACAACCTGCTGGCGGTCATTCCGGGCGGCTCGTCCGTGCCGCTGCTGCCCAAGCACATCTGCGACGACGTGCTGATGGATTTCGATGCCCTCAAGGCGGTGCAGTCGGGTCTGGGCACCGCCGCCGTCATCGTCATGGACAAGTCGACCGACGTTGTGAAGGCCATCGCCCGGCTGTCGAAGTTCTACATGCACGAGAGTTGCGGCCAGTGCACGCCGTGCCGCGAAGGTACCGGATGGATGTGGCGCGTCATGGACCGCCTGGTGCGCGGCGAGGCCGACGTTCCGGAAATCGACCTTCTCCAGGAAGTTACCAAGCAGGTCGAAGGGCATACGATCTGCGCGCTCGGCGACGCGGCGGCCTGGCCGATCCAGGGCCTGATCCGCCATTTCCGCCCCGAGCTCGAGGCGCGCATCGCCGCCTACAAGAACGCCCAGGTACAGGCGGCGTAGGGGAAACGGGATGCCAACGCTTACCATTGACGGCAAGGAAGTCACGGTCGCCCCGGGCACCACGGTGCTGCAGGCCTGCGAGATCGTGGGTGTCGAGGTGCCGCGCTTCTGCTACCACGAGCGCCTGTCCATCGCCGGCAACTGCCGCATGTGCCTGGTCGAGCAGGAAAAGGCGCCCAAGCCGATCGCCAGTTGCGCCATGCCGGCCGCCGACAACATGGTGATCCACACCAACACGCCGCAGGTGAAGAAGGCCCGCGAAGGCGTGATGGAATTCCTGCTGATCAATCACCCGCTGGATTGCCCGATCTGCGACCAGGGCGGCGAGTGCGACCTTCAGGACCAGTCCATGGCCTATGGCAAGGGCGCCACCCGGTTCCAGGAGAACAAGCGCGCGGTCAAAGAAAAGTACATGGGTCCGCTGATCAAGACGGTGATGACCCGCTGCATCCATTGTACCCGCTGCGTGCGCTTCGCCGAAGAAGTGGCGGGCGTCGAGGAAATCGGCGCCATCGGCCGCGGCGAGCATATGGAGATCACCACCTATCTCGAACAGGCCATGACGTCGGAGCTGTCCGGCAACGTCATCGACCTGTGCCCGGTCGGCGCGCTGACGTCGAAGCCCTACGCCTTCACCGCCCGGTCGTGGGAGCTGGAGAAGGTGGAGAGCGTCGACGTGCATGATGCGGTCGGCTCCAACATCCGCGTCGATTTCCGCGGCAAGGAAGTCATGCGCGTGTTGCCGCGCCTCAACGAGGACATCAACCAGGAGTGGATCTCCGACAAGACCCGCTTCGCCTATGACGGACTGAAGCGCAATCGTCTCGACCGGCCCTATGTCCGCAAGGACGGAAAGCTGCAGGAAGCCACCTGGGCCGAGGCGTTCGCCGCCATCGCCGCCCGGGTGAACGGCCTGCCGGGCGCGAAGATCGCCGCCATCGCCGGCGATCTCGCCGACCTCGAGGCCATGGCCGCACTGAAGGACCTGATGGCCAATCTGGGCTCGCCCAACATCGACTGCCGCCAGGACGGCGCGAAGCTCGATGCCTCCGTGCGCGCCTCCTACGTGTTCAACAGCACCATCGCCGGCATCGACAAGGCCGACGCGCTGCTGATCGTCGGCTCGAACCCGCGGATCGAGGCGCCGATCGTCAACGCCCGAATCCGCCAGCGCTGGCTCGGCGGCGGTTTCCGCATCGGCGTGATCGGCGAGCGGCCGGAACTGACTTACGACTACGACTATCTGGGCGCCGGCCCGGGCACGCTGGGAGAGGTCGCCTCCGGCGGCCACTCCTTCGCCGAGGTGCTGCGAGGTGCCAGGAACCCGATGATCATCGTCGGCCAGGGCGCGCTCGCCCGCGCCGATGGCGCCGCCATTCTGGCCGCCGCGCGCGAGATCGCGGACACCTACGGCATGGTCGGCGAGGGCTGGAACGGCTTCAACGTGCTGCATACCGCGGCGTCTCGTGTCGGCGGACTCGACCTGGGCTTCGTGCCGGGCGAGGGCGGCCTGGACGTCGAGGGCATCCTGGCGGGCGCCCAGTCCGGCGCGGCCGAGGTGGTCTACCTGCTGCATGCGGATGAGCTCGACACCAGCCGGCTCGACAACGCCTTCGTGATCTACCAGGGCAGCCACGGCGACAATGGCGTCAAGAACGCCGACGTCATCCTGCCGGGCGCGGCCTACACCGAGAAGAACGCCACCTGGATCAACACCGAGGGCAGGGTGCAGCTCGGCAACCGCGCCGTGTTCCCGCCGGGTGACGCGCGCGAGGACTGGACCATCGTCCGCGCGCTGTCTGAAGTGCTGACGGGCGGCAAGCTGCCCTACGACAATCTCGGTGCGCTGCGCCGCCGGATTGCCGGCGAGATGGCGCATGTCACTGCCATCAACGACGTCGTGCCCGCCGAATGGGGCATGTTCGGCCAGTCCGGCCCGCTGGGCGACGCGCCGTTCGCCTCGACGGTCACGCAGCATTACCTGACAAACCCGATCTGCCGCGCGTCCTACATCATGGCCGAGTGCCATGCCGTGATCGAACCGGCCCAGGAAGGGACCGGCACCCATGGATAATCCGTTCGTTCAGGACTATGTCTGGCCCGGCCTCTGGATGCTGGGTGGCATTTTGCTGGTCATGCTGCCGGTTGTGCTGGCCGTCGCCATCATCATCTATCTCGACCGCAAGATCTGGGCGGCCATGCAGCTTCGCCGCGGCCCCAACGTGGTCGGCCCGTTCGGCATCCTGCAAAGCTTCGCCGACGGCATCAAGCTGGTGCTCAAGGAAACCGTGGTGCCCGCCAGCGCCAACAAGGGCGTGTTCTTCATCGCGCCGGTGCTGACCTTCGTGCTGGCCATGGTCGCCTGGGCGGTCATCCCGTGGGGCTACATCAACGGCGTGAAGCTGGTGATTTCCGACATCAATGTCGGCATCCTCTACCTGTTCGCGATCTCGTCGCTGGGCGTCTACGGCATCATCATGTCGGGCTGGGCGTCCAACTCGCGCTACCCGTTCCTGGGCGGCCTGAGGTCCGCGGCGCAGATGGTGTCCTATGAAGTGTCCATCGGCTTCGTGCTGATCACCGTGCTGCTGTGCGTCGGTTCGCTCAACCTGAGCGACATCATCGAGGCCCAGCGGAACATGTGGTTCTTCATTCCGCTGTTCCCGATGTTCATCATCTTCCTGATCTCGGCGCTGGCCGAGACCAACCGTCCGCCATTCGACCTGCCGGAAGCCGAAGCCGAGCTGGTGGCCGGCTATCAGGTGGAATACTCGTCCATGACCTTCGCCATGTTCTGGCTGGGCGAGTACGCGAACATCCTGCTGATGTGCGCCATGCTGTCGATCCTGTTCTTCGGTGGATGGCTGCCGCCGTTCGCGTTCCTGGATTTCATTCCGGGTCCGGTCTGGCTGATACTCAAGATCGCTTTCTTCTTCTTCATCTTCTCGTGGGTGAAGGCGGCCGTGCCGCGCTACCGCTACGACCAGCTCATGCGCCTTGGGTGGAAGGTGTTCCTTCCGATTTCGCTCGGCGCCGTCGTGGTGGTGTCCGGCTTCCTGGTCGCCTTCGACCTTTTGCCAAACAAGGGTTAGGAGCACGCCGATGTCGAGCTTCTCTCGTGCCGCCAAAACGATCCTCCTTTGGGAGTTCGTGCAGGCCATGGCGCTGACGCTGAAGTACTTCTTCAAGCCGAAGCACACCATCAACTATCCATATGAG
>CAMBYA010000266.1 GCA_945872035.1 Rhizobium sp. Q54 | reverse complement strand
GGTGGTCGTCGCCCCGGATGACGTGGGTGATGCCCATGTCGTGGTCGTCGACCACCACCGAGAGCATATAGGTGGGCGAGCCATCGGCGCGCAGCAGCACCATGTCGTCGAGCTGGCCGTTGGCAATGGTGACCGAGCCCTGCACCAGGTCGTCGATAACGGTCTCGCCGTCCTGTGGCGCGCGCAGGCGGATCACCGGCGCGACGTCCCGCGGCGCGTCGGAGGCACTCCGGTCGCGCCAGCGGCCGTCGTAGCGGATCGGCCTGCCTTCGGCCTTGGCGCGCTCGCGCATCTCGGCCAGTTCCTCGACCGACGCATAGCATTTGTAGGCATTGCCGGCGGCAAGAAGGGCGTGCGCTACTTCAGCGTGCCGCGCCGCCCTGCGAGACTGGAAGACGATCTCGCCGTCATGGCCAAGCTCCAGCCAGTCCAGTCCGGCGATGATGGCGTCGATGGCGGCCTGCGTAGAACGCTCCTTGTCCGTATCCTCGATCCTGAGGAGGAAGCGGCCTCCATGGTGGCGCGAGAACAGCCAGTTGAACAATGCGGTGCGCGCGCCGCCGATATGCAAAAATCCGGTCGGAGAGGGGGCGAAGCGGGTTACAACTGGGGCAGGAGAGTGGGACACGAGAGAGACGGTACTCCTGTTCGGCGTGGTGGTAGGACGGGGCGCTTTCGCACCGCAACATGCTTCTAGCACACATAGCCTTAAAGGAAAAACTATCACGCGTGACTTTCTTCCCGGTTTAATGAACAGGAAAACTTCAGCGGCTGATCGAGAATTGAAATCGCACAATAGCGTCATTGGGATGGGGTTAATTATTGAGCTGGGGGCTTAGCGAGATAGGCAGGGTGCTGGCGGCGGAACGAGACCGCTGGGCATTGTGGATACCGGTGCTGATCGGCTGCGGCATCTCCGCCTACTTCGCCGCTGCGGCCGAGCCCACGCCATGGCCGGCAGCGGCAGCCGCCGCCGTTGCGGGGGCTTGCGCCGTCTTCGTCCACGGCGGGCTGCGGTGGCTCACCGTTGCCGTGCTTTGCGCGGTGGTCGGCTTCGCCGCCGCGGCGGTGCGGACGCAGGTGGTGTCGGCGCCCGCGATCATGGCGGAAACCGGGGTGCTTACAATGGCCGGGCAGGTCGAAAGGGTGGAACGTTTCGCGCCGAAGGAGATGCGGCTCACCTTGTCCCATCTGTCGGCCGAGGGATGGACGGCGACCTCGACGCCCGCTCGGGTGCGGATCGGCGTGAGGACCAAGGGTGACGACGTCCGCCCGGGACAACTCGTTGAACTCCGCGCCGTACTGATGCCGCCGCCGGGCCCCAGCGTGCCGGGCGGCTATGACTTCTCCCGGCAGGCCTGGTTCGACCGGCTGGGCGCCGTCGGCTTCGCCGTCTCGGCGGTTAAGGTGACCGGGCAAGCGCAGGGCTGGGGCGCCTGGCGGGTTGCGCGGTGGCGCGACGACATCGGCCGGCGCCTGCTGGCCCAGACCGGCGGCGACACCGGGGCCATGGCAGTGGCGCTGGTGACCGGCGAGCGGGCCGCGATCAGCGAAGAGACGATGGAGACGCTCCGCGTCGCGGGTATTGCCCATCTGCTGGCCATTTCGGGCATGAACATCGCCATGATGACGGGCTTCGTATTCGTGGTCGTGCGTTTCCTGCTGGTCTGCGTGCCGGGTCTGGCATTGCGGCATCCCGTCAAGCAATGGGCCGCCGTCGCTGCGCTGGGCGCGGGGTTCTTCTATCTGCTGATGAGCGGCGCGACCATTCCCACCCAGCGGGCCTTTATCGCCTCGACGGTGGTGTTCGTCGGCATTCTGCTCGACAGGGTGGCGATCACCATGCGGCTGGTCGCGGTCACCGCCATCGTGCTGTTATTGCTCAGTCCGGAAAGCCTGCTCAGCGTCAGCTTCCAGATGTCGTTCGCGGCTGTGGTGGCGCTGGTGGCGGTCTACGAGCGGGCCCGCACCGGCGGCTGGCTCGCCGCCGGCCACGGCAGCATGCCGCGCCGCCTCGGGGTCTATGTGCTGGCAGTGGCCGTCACCAGCCTCGTGGCAGGCGCGGCGACGGGTTTCTTCGCCGCCTTCCACTTCAACAACTTCGCCACCTGGGGGTTGCTGACCAACATGGCGGCGGTGCCGATCATGGGTCTTTGGATCATGCCCTGGGTGCTGGTGATCTTCGTCGCTCTGCCATTCGGCTGGGAGGCGCTGCCGTTGAAGATGGTGGTGTGGGGGAACGAGCTGACGCTGGTAATCGCCCGCTGGGTCTCCACCTTGCCGGGCGCGGACCTGCGCATCCCGGCCTTGCCGGACGTTACCATGGGGCTGGTGGTCACCGGCGGTCTATGGATGCTGCTCTGGACCAGGGCGTGGCGCTGGTGGGGGATCGTGCCCATGCTGGCCGGCGTCGCCTTCGCCTTCACCGCGCGGCCGCCGGACATCCTGATCGACGAGAAGGGCAAGGTCGCCGCGGTGCGCGGTGCGTCGGGTGATCTGGTCATGCTTGGCGGCAGCCCGAAATCCTTTGCCCGTGAAACCTGGTTGCGGCGCAATGCTCAGAAGGAAACCGAGGATGCGGCCGCAGGCGACCGTCCGACCTGCGACACCCTCGGCTGTATCTACCGTCCGGTGCGCCGACCCGATCTGCGCATCGCCCTTGTCAGGCTGCCGGACGCCCTGCCGGAGGACTGCGCCCGGGCGGACATCGTCATCAGCGCGGTTCCCGCGTTCCGCCGATGCAAGGGGCCACTGCTGGTCATCGACCGCTTCGACCTGTGGCGCGGCGGCGCCCATGCCGTCTGGCTGGGTAAGGACAGCGTGACCATGCTGTCGGTGGCGCAGGGCCAGGGTCTGCGCCCGTGGTCGCTCTATGCGCGGCGAACTGAAGAAAACGCGGACAAGCCTCAGTAACGGCGAAACAATCCGACCATGCGGCCCTGGATCTTGACCCGGTCGGGGCCGAAGATGCGGGTCTCATAGGCCGGATTGGCGGCCTCGAGCGCGATCGAGGCACCCTTGCGGCGCAGTTTCTTCAGGGTCGCCTCCATGTCGTCGACCAGGGCGACGACGATGGCGCCGTTCTCGGCCGTATCGGCGCGCTCGATGATCACCGTGTCGCCGTCGAGGATGCCGGCCTCGATCATGGAATCGCCGGCGACCTCAAGGGCATAGTGCTCCTTGCTGCTCAGCATGCCGGCCGGGAAGCCGATGGTCCTGTCATGGTTCTGCAGCGCCTCGATGGGCGTGCCCGCGGCGATCTTGCCCCACAGTGGCATCTCGACCACGCCGTCGGCGCCGCTCACGGCGCCGACAAGGGCTTCGGGGCGACGCTTGAAGTTCGGTTCGATGACGTTGCTGCGCGGCTTCCTGGCGGCGGCCTTCGCTTCGGGGAGCTTGAGCACTTCCAGCGCGCGGGCGCGGTGGGCGAGGCGGCGGATGAAGCCCCTCTCTTCCAGCGCCGTGATCAGCCGGTGGATACCGGATTTGGAGCGCAGATCGAGCGCTTCCTTCATCTCCTCGAACGAGGGGGAGATGCCGGTGGACTCCAGCTTCTCGTGGATGAAGGTAAGAAGTTCGTGCTGCTTGCGCGTGAGCATATAGCCTCCGGACAGGAACAAATACTGCTCAAATGTTCTAGTTTAGTTCTTAATTCGGGTCAATATGAAAAGCAGCTAAATGCCGTCGAGGGGCAGGATTTCGACCATGTCGCCATCATTGGCCGCCGGTGCATGCGGCGGTCTGATCACCAGCGCCCCCGCGTTCGCGAACAGCGAGATCATCGAGCTGTCCTGGGTGCGGAAAGGCGTTACGACCGGCAGGGTGCGTCCCTGGCCGCGCTCCAGGCTGGCGCGCATGTAGTCCTGGCGGTCGCGGTTGGCGGGCAGGTCGCAGCCCAGGATCGCCTGCTCGCGCGGCAACTCCACCGGTCTTACATCCAGCATGGCGCGGATCATCGGCACCAGGAAAAGCAGGCCGCAGACCATGGCCGAAACGGGGTTTCCC
>CAMBYA010000265.1 GCA_945872035.1 Rhizobium sp. Q54 | reverse complement strand
CCTGTCCGTCGCCCGCCAGAAGGTGGCCGAGGCGCAGCAGGACCTCGCGGCGACCACGGCGAAGCTGGGCAAGGAGATCGGCCCGGCCGTCGACCAGAACCCGGAAGTGCGCCATGCCATCGCCGTGCGCGACCAGGCCAGGCTCGACCTGGAGCATACGGTGGTGCGCGCGCCCGAGGACAGCATCGTCGCCTCGGTCGACGTGCAGCTCGGCGAGCAGGTGATGCCCGAGAAGCCGGTGGTCAGCCTGGTGTCGAAGAATTCGCTGTGGATCACCGCCAACTTCAAGGAAACCCAGCTCACCAACGTCCATGAGGGCCAGGCCGCGACCATCACCGTCGACATCTATCCGGGCCGCGAATGGCACGCGACCGTGGGCAGCCTCAGCCCGGCGACGGGCGCCGAGTTCTCGCTGATCCCGCCGCAGAACGCGTCGGGCAACTGGGTCAAGGTGGTGCAGCGCGTGCCGGTCCGGCTCTACCTGCTGGACTACAAGGGCGACGTGCCGCTGCCGGCCGGGCTCAGCGCCCAGGTCAAGGTCGACACCGGCCATCGCAGCGGGCTGGCGCGGCTGATCGAGAGCGTTTTCGGCTAGACCGGTGAGCACTCCAGCGCATACGCCGATGCCCTATCGCGGCATCGTCTCGGTGTCGGCCATGATGGCGACCACCATGCAGGCCATCGACGGCACCATCGCCAACGTGGCGCTGCCGCACATGCAGGCGAGCCTGTCGGCGACGCCGGACCAGATCGCCTGGGTGCTGACCTCCTACATCATCGCCTCGGCGGTGATGATCCCGCTGACCGGCGTGCTGACCTTCCGCTACGGCCGCAAGAAGCTCTACCTTTTGTCCATCGCCGGCTTCACCATCGCCTCGGCGCTCTGCGGCATCGCCACGTCCCTCGAGGAGATGCTGGCGTTCCGCCTGCTGCAGGGCGTGATGGGCGCGGCGCTGGTGCCGCTGTCCCAGTCGCTGATGCTGGATTCCTACCCGGACCATGAGCGCGGCAAGGCCATGGCCGTATGGGGTGTCGGCGTCATGGTCGGACCGATCCTGGGCCCGACGCTCGGCGGCTGGCTGACCGAATCCTACAACTGGCGCTGGATCTTCTACATCAACGTGCCGTTCGGCATCGCCGCGTTCATGGGGCTGGCGCTGTTCTCGGGCGACACGCCCATCGACCGCAGCCGCAAGTTCTCGGCCTATGGCTACG
This sequence comes from Rhizobium sp. Q54, assembly GCA_945872035.1. Lineage (GTDB taxonomy): Bacteria > Pseudomonadota > Alphaproteobacteria > SMXS01 > SMXS01 > RI-34. Next base: position 2,794 of record CAMBYA010000265.1, on the reverse strand, counting down.
CCATGCTGGCGCTCGCCATCCTGGCGTTTCAGCTCATGCTCGACCGCGGCGAGCGCGCCGACTGGTTCGAGTCCGACGAGATTCTCATGTGGGCGGCGCTGGCCTTCATCGGCCTGTTCCTGTTCATCCACCACATGGTGTTCTCCGAGCATCCGTTCATCAACCGGACGGTGCTGAAGGACCGCAATTTCGTCGCCGGCTCGGTGTTCTATTTCTCCGTCGCCATGGTGCTCTACACCTCCATGGCCATGGTCCCGGTGATGCTGCAGAACCTGATGCACTATCCGGTGCTCACCACCGGCTTCCTGATCGCGCCGCGCGGCTTCGGCATGATGATCGGCATGACCATGGTGGGACGGCTGGCCCAGCGCGGCCACAGCCCGCGTATGTTCATCATTCTGGGCCTCTTGCTGACCGTCTATACGCTGTGGGAGATGTCCCGCTTCAACCTGTACACAAGCTCGGCCGAGTTCATCTGGATCGGGATCGTGCAGGGTGTCGGCATCGGCATGACCTTCGTGTCGCTGAACCTGATCTCATACGCGACCCTCGAGACCAGGCTGCGTACCGAAGCGGCGTCGTTCGCCAACACCATGCGCAGCTTTGGCTCCAGCATGGGCATCGCCGTGGTGTTCGCGTTCCAGTCGCGCGCCGCCGAGATCAACCACGCGACGCTTGCCGAGCACTACACCTTGTCCAACAAGTCGTTCGAGATGATGCGTCCCGACATCTGGGACCTTGGCACGGCGGCCGGGCGCGCGGCGCTCGACTCAGAGTTGGGCCGGCAGGCGGCGATGATGGCGTTCACCACCGACTTCCAGCTGGTGATGGTCGCCACCATCTGCATCTTCCCGCTGCTGCTGATGGTAAAGCTGCCGAAGAACATGATGAAGGCGCCGACCGAGGCCGCGGCGCAGGAGTAGTCTTCAGTTACTTCTTCTTTTTCTTTTTGGCGGCCTTCTTCGGCACGTTGACAATGCCCTTGCCGATGATCCACGGCAGGTCGAGGAACGTCTTCACGCCCGAAGGGGCATCACAGACATAGGGGATTGCGTTAACCGCGTGCATGGCCGTGCCCTGCAGGCCGTCGCTGATCCACTGGCCGCCGAAGTTGACATGCATGCGCGGCTCGCCCTCGATGGTCACCGAGTGGTCGCCCGTGGGCCATTCGGGGGCGACGCTCTCGTGGATGCGCCAGACCGTCTCGTGCACGATCACGTCCTGGCCGCCGGCGACGCCGGCCCAGGTCCAGTGCTGGCCCGCGACCGTCCCCTTCCGGACGATGCCCGAGGCCGTCTCCAGATCGGCCGCGGCAAGTTCGCGGACGGTGTTTTCCCTGATGTCGTCGAGCTTCACCCCGAGCGCGTCGGCGATCATCTGGATGTTCTCGCGGAACAGGCCGGACAGCCAGAACGAATAGCGCTCGGCGTCCTTCTTGAACTGGGCCGGCGTCTTCGAGAAGCCCATCATGTCGAACATGATCTCGGGCGACGGATAGTGCTGGAAGTTGGAGATTTCCCGCACGTAGATCTTGTCGACCCGCCGGGACAGCGCGGTCATGGTCATCGGCAGCAGGTCGCCCAGCCAGCCCGGATTGAGGCCGGTGGAATGGAAGGTCGAGCCGCCCTTGCGGCAGGCTTCCTCCAGCCGCTTGTTCAGCTTCGGGCCATAGACCTTCGGATACATGTAGCCGACGGTGGTGATGACGTCCTTGCCCGAGGCGAGCAGCCGGCAGAACAGGTCGATGTCGGCCATCGGGTCGGCGCCGTAGACCAGCGACGGCAGCGCGGTGTGGATGACCACGTCGGCGTCCATGGCGACGATCTTCTCGACGTCATTGGTCGCCTTGACGCCCAGCTTGCCGACGCCGGCGATCTCGCCCGCGTCCTTGCCGGCCTTCTCGCCGGAGAACACATACATGCCTACCAGCTTCATGTCGGCCCGCTCGGCGACGGCGCGCACGGCGTGCTTGCCGACATTGCCGCTCGACCACTGGATGACTTTATAGGTCATGGAAGCCTCCCCGCTACGGTTCCGATGCGGCGACGATAGCCGCGGAGCAGGCGCATGCCTAGGTGGATGTTACCGGCCAGCAATGCTCAGGGGCGGTTCTGCGTTACCGCTTCCGCCAGACTCCGGTTGACGGCGCGGACGCCGTCCATCACCGCCTGCTTGAAGATGTCGCGGTTGACCACGTACTGGTGCGCCGAAACCTAGTACACCCGGCTGGGAATGGCCCAGGCCGGCGTGTTCGGGTTGGTCCACAGCGATCCGACGACGGCCTCGTACTCGGCCTTGTTGCCGTAGCGCGCGGTCTCGACGAATTCGCCGGCCTGGCCGATGCCAACCTTGTCCTTCAGCAGCATGTTGGCGCCCTCGCCGGCGATGCGGATCTTGGCATGGAACATGTGGTGCTTGGTGAGGTGCGGCACCACGTAGAGGCCCGGCTTGATGCTGATGTTGGCGCTGCTCGAATAGACCTTGAAGCCCGACCCGGACATTTCCGAGAAGTCGATGACGACCGTCGGAATGACGATGACGGCCTTGGTGTCGACCGAAATCTGGTTCAGCGCCCGCCAGTTACCCAGCGACATGGGCGACTGGTCGCTGATCGGCGCGTCATAGTGGCCGTTGATCAGCGGCCGGTCGCGCGGCGTGACCACATAGAACAGCCGGGCGTCGGCGAACGGGCTCTTCTCGAAGGGAACGGCCGTGGTCTTCAGTTCGCTCCAGCCCTTGCTGGCTTGGATTTCCTCCAGCGGCACGATCGGCCGGCCGGTGGCGGCGACCTGGG
>CAMBYA010000264.1 GCA_945872035.1 Rhizobium sp. Q54 | reverse complement strand
GACGTCCTTCTTGAAGATCACGCTGGCGTTGGTGCCGCCGAACCCGAACGAGTTCGACATCACGGCGCGTACCTGCCGCTGCTTGGCGGTGTGCGGCACCAGGTCCATGCCCATGCAGTTCTCGGACGGGTTGTCCAGGTTGAGCGTGGGCGGCACCACCTGGTCGCGCATGGCGAGCAGGCAGAAGATCGCCTCGACCGCGCCGGCGGCGCCGAGCAGATGGCCGATGGAGGACTTCGTCGACGACATCGAAAGCCGGTTGGCCGACGCGCCGAACAGCCGGCGCACGGCGCCCAGTTCGATCTCGTCGCCCAGCGGCGTCGAGGTGCCGTGCGCATTGATGTAGTCGATGTCGTCGAGGCCAAGGCCGGAGCGCTTGAGCGCCGCCTGCATGGCCCGGAACGCGCCGTCGCCTTCCGGCGACGGGGCGGTGATGTGATAGGCGTCGCCCGACATGCCGTAGCCGACGATCTCGCCATAGATCTTGGCGCCGCGGGCCTTGGCGTGCTCGAGCTCTTCCAGGATGACGATGCCCGCGCCTTCGCCCATGACGAAACCATCGCGGTCCTTGTCATAGGGGCGAGACGCCTTGGTCGGCTGGTCGTTGAACTGGGTCGACAGCGCCTTGGCCTGACTGAACCCGGCCATGCCGATGCGGCAGATCGCCGCTTCCGCTCCGCCCGCCACCATCACGTCGGCGTCGTCCAGCATGATCAGCCGGGCGGCATCGCCGATGGCGTGGGCGCCCGAGGAGCAGGCCGTGACGACCGCGTGATTCGGGCCCTTGAAGCCGTGCTTGATCTGGATCTGGCCGGAGACCAGGTTGATCAGACGGCCGGAGATGAAGAACGGGCTGACCCGGCGCGGACCCTTCTCGTTCAGCGTGGTGACCGCTTCCTCGATGCCCGGCAGACCGCCGATGCCCGAGCCGATCATGCAACCGGTGCGGATGCGCTCGTGCTCGTCGGTCGGATGCCAGCCGGCGTCCTCCAGCGCGATGTCGGCGGCGGCGACGCCGAACAGGATGAAGTCGTCGACCTTGCGCTGTTCCTTCGGCTCCATCCACTGGTCAGGATTGAACGAGCCGTCTGTGCCGTCACCAAGCGGCACGTCGCACGCGATCTTCGCCGCGTAGTCCGTCGTGTCGAATTTGGTGATGGCCCGGGCGCCCGACTGACCTTCGATCAGCCGGCGCCACGGAATCTCGATGCCCGCGCCCAAAGGCGTGACCAGCCCCAGGCCTGTGACAACTACTCGACGCATCAATCCTGTCCGTTCCTTTGATCCCGAGTAGGATTTAGCTCGCCTGCTCGATGAAATCGACCGCGTCCTTCACGGTCAGGATCTTCTCGGCGGCGTCGTCCGGAATCTCGATGCCGAACTCTTCTTCGAATGCCATCACCAGTTCGACGGTATCCAGGCTGTCCGCGCCCAGATCGTCGATGAAGCTCGCGCTTTCGGTGACCTTGTCCTCGTCCACGCCCAGATGTTCCACCACGACCTTTTTCACGCGTTCAGCAACGTCGCTCATTTTCAGTATTCCCTTGAAGGTTTGTCGTTAAACCGTTGAACTCGCTGCCAAAGATTTTGGCAGAATTTACCCGGCAGGTTAACCTTGGTTGCCGTGTCGTATCATAAATCCACAACCTTTGCCAGCAGGCTGGAACGGTTTCAGTCGGGACCGAACCGCTCCAGCGTTTTTCGTCGCGGCTTTCGGACGGCAAGACGATTCCGCCTTGCCTGAAAGCACTCTAGATCATCGCCATGCCGCCGTTTACATGCAGCGTCTGGCCCGTCACGTAGCCCGCCTCGTCCGACGCCAGGTAGACCACCGCGGCGGCCACGTCCGGGCCGGAACCCATGCGTCCCGCGGGAATGCGGCCGATCAGCGTCTCGCGCGCAGGTCCGGCGATGGCGTCCGTCATGGCGGTCTCGATGAAGCCCGGCGCCACGGCGTTGACCGTGATGTTGCGGCTCGCAACTTCCTGTGCCAGCGACTTTGACATGCCGATCAGGCCCGCCTTCGACGCGGCGTAGTTCGCCTGCCCCGGATTGCCGGTGACGCCGACCACCGACGTGATCGAGATGATGCGGCCGAACCGGCGCTTCATCATGCCGCGCAGCACCGCGCGTGACAGTTTGAACGCGGCCTTGAGGTTGATGTCGATCACCGCATCCCAGTCCTCGTCCTTCATGCGCATGGCCAGATTGTCGCGGGTGACGCCGGCATTGTTGACCAGGATGTCGAGCTGGCCCATGGCGGCTTCCGCCTGGCCGATCAATGCGTCCACGGCGGCGCCGTCGCCCAGGTTGCACGGCAGGATATGCACGCGCTCGCCCATCGCGGCGGCGACTTCCTGCAGTGCGGCTTCGCGGGTGCCGGAGATGGCGACCGTGGCGCCCTGGACATGCAGCGCCTCGGCGATGGCGCGGCCGATTCCGCCGCTGGCACCGGTTACGAGGGCCGTCTTGCCGGTAAGGTCGAACATCGGATGCCTCCTAGAGGGTCTTGAGCAACGCGTCGATCTCGTCGGGCGTTCCGGCGGCGCTGGCGGTCAACTCCTTGTTGATGCGCTTGGCCATGCCGGTCAGCGCCTTGCCCGCCCCCAGTTCGATCACCTCGGTGACGCCGTTGGCCGCCATGTACTCGACGCATTCGCGCCAGCGGACCGAGCCGGTGACCTGCTCGACCAGCAGCTTGCGGATTTCATTGGGGTCGGACACCTGCGAGGCGATGATGTTGGCGACCAGCGGTACGGCGGGCGCCTTGATGGTCACTTCGGCCAGCGTCTCGGCCATCTCATCGGCGGCGGGCGCCATCAGCGCGCAATGGAACGGCGCGCTCACCGGCAGCAGCATGGAGCGGCGCGCGCCCTTCTCCTTGCCGATCTCGATGGCGCGCTCGATCGCCTCGCGGTGACCGCTGATCACCACCTGTCCCGGCGCATTATCGTTGGCGGCGGTGCAGACCTGGCCCTGGGCCGCTTCGGCGGCGATTTCGCGGGCCACGTCCAGATCGACGCCGAGCAGTGCCGCCATGGCGCCGACGCCCACCGGCACGGCGCGCTGCATGGCCAGCCCGCGGCGCTTCAGCAGCCGGGCCGTGTCGGCCAGGGTGAAGCTGCCGGCGGCGGCCAGCGCCGAATATTCGCCCAGCGAGTGGCCGGCGACGAAGCGCGCCTTCTGCGCCAGGCTGATGCCAGCTTCCTTCTCCAGGATGCGCATCACCGCCACGCTCACCGCCATCAGGGCGGGCTGGGCATTCTCGGTCAGGATGAGCTGGTCCTCGGGCCCGGTGAACATCAGCTTCGACAGGCTCTGGCCCAGCGCCTCGTCGACCTCCTGGAACACCTCGCGCGCCGTGGCCGAAGCCTCGGCCAGCGCCTGGCCCATGCCGACGGCCTGGCTGCCCTGGCCGGGAAAGGTGAATGCTCGGGTCATGGTGGTCCGATCCGTTGTTGCGGGTCCCCGGGAAGCGCGCCACAGATAGCGCCTTGCTCGCGCGTGTCAAGCGCGTGACAGAGAATGCAGTCCAGGCTTGCCAGCGCAAACATTTTCCGTATAGTGCGCGCCTTCGCTCCTTGCCGGTACATGCCGGCTATGCCTGTGCGGCCCGACGGCGGCAGGCAGTGTAACAGCCAGAAGGAGTCCATATGGCTTACTACGAGCACGTGCTGATCGCGCGGCAGGATATTTCCAGCCAGGCGGTCGACCAGCTGGCGGAAGAATTCGCCGGCATCATCACCGCCAACGGCGGTCAGGTCACCAAGACCGAGAACTGGGGCCTTCGGACCCTCGCCTACCGGATCAAGAAGAACCGGAAGGGCCACTACGTCATGATGAACATCGACGCGCCGCCCGCAGCGGTCGCCGAGATGGAGCGCCTCGAGAAGATCAACGAGGACATCGTACGTGCCATGACCATCCGCGTCGAAGAGCTGGACGCCGAACCGTCGCCGGTTCTGCGTGTCCGCGACGACCGTGACGACCGCCGCGGCGGCCGTGAAGGAGGA
>CAMBYA010000263.1 GCA_945872035.1 Rhizobium sp. Q54 | reverse complement strand
AGCTGAAGCCCGACGACGAAATCACCCGCGTCGTGATCTGCTCGGGCAAGGTCTATTACGACCTGCTGGAGGAGCGCGAGGCGAGGAAACTGCACGACGTCTACCTGATGCGCGTCGAGCAGCTCTACCCGTTCCCTGGCGACTCCCTGCTGGAGGAGCTGGAGCGGTTCCCGCGGGCCAAGGTCATCTGGTGCCAGGAGGAGCCGCAGAACATGGGCGCCTGGACTTTCGTCGAGCCGTTCCTCGAAAAGACGCTCGAGGATCTCGACCATTTCGTGAAGCGGCCCGTCTATGTGGGCAGGAAGGCAGCTGCGTCCCCTGCGACCGGCCTGCTGTCGCGTCACAAGGAACAGCAGGCGCGAATCCTTCACGACGCGTTGATGGGTTAGGAAAGGACAGGCCGCATGACCGACATCGTCGTCCCCACGCTGGGAGAGTCGATCACCGAGGCGACCGTCGCCAAGTGGTACAAGAAGCCCGGCGACACGGTGGAGCAGGACGAGCCGCTCGTCGAGCTCGAGACCGACAAGGTCGCCGTCGAGGTGAACGCACCCGCCTCAGGCGTGCTGGGCGAGTTGCAGGTCAATGAGGGCGAAACCGTCCAGGTCGGCGCCGTGATCGGCTCCATCGGCAAGGGTGACGGCGCAAAGCCCGCCGCCAGGCCCGAGCCCAAACCGGAACCCAAGGCTGACGCCAAGGCTGTGCCCAAGACCGCGGCCGCCAAGCCGGCGCCGCAGCCATCAGCCATGCCCGAGCCGCCCGCCGAGGAGCACGACCCCGAGGAAATGGCGCGCGAAGCCGCGTCCATGGCGCCGTCCGCCGCCCGCCTGATCGAGGAGGCCAAGCTCGATCCCAGCACCATCGACGGCACCGGCCGTGGTGGCCGCATCACCAAGGGCGACGTGCTGAAGGCCATGGAAGCGCCGAAGGCGGCTACGGCGCCAGTCGCGCCCGCGCCGCAGCCGGCCGCCCGTCCCGCCGCGCCCCAGCCCCGCCAGGCCGGCGAGCGCGAGGAGCGGGTGCAGATGACCCGCCTGCGCAAGACCATCGCGACAAGGCTCAAGGAGGCGCAGAACACCGCCGCCATGCTGACCACGTTCAATGAGGTCGACATGACCGCGCTGATTGCCATGCGCAACGAGTACCGCGACCTGTTCGAGAAGAAGCATGGCGTCCGTCTGGGTTTCATGTCGTTCTTCGCCAAGGCCTGCGTGATGGCGCTGCAAGAGATACCCTCGGTCAACGCCGAGGTGGATGGCGACACCATCATCTACAAGAACCACTACGACATCGGCGTCGCCGTGTCGGCGCCCAGCGGCCTGGTCGTGCCGGTGATCCGTGACGTGGATGCGCTCGGCCTCGCGGGCATCGAAAAGGCCATCGGCGACATGGCTGCCAAGGCGCGGGATGGCAAACTCGCCCTGGCAGACCTGCAGGGCGGCACCTTTACGATCTCCAATGGCGGCGTATTTGGATCATTGATGTCGACGCCGATCCTCAACCCGCCCCAGTCCGGCATCCTCGGCATGCACAAGGTCCAGGAGCGGCCGGTGGTGGTGGACGGCCAGATCGTGGTGCGGCCCATGATGTACCTTGCCCTGTCGTATGATCACCGTATTGTCGATGGGCGCGAGGCGGTTACCTTCCTGGTCCGCGTCAAGGAATGTCTCGAAGACCCGCACCGGATGCTGCTCGATCTGTAGCACCCGGCAGCAGGCACGAATAAACGAGGGAAATGATGAGCGAATATGATGTGGTGGTGATCGGCGGCGGCCCCGGCGGCTATGTCGCGGCGATCCGTGCGGCGCAGAACGGCCTGAAGGCGGCTTGCATCGAGGGCCGCGGCTCTCTGGGCGGCACCTGCCTCAACGTCGGCTGCATCCCGTCGAAGGCCCTGCTGCACGCGTCCGAGCAGTTCGATGCCACCAGCCACACCCATGCCAAGATCGGCATCAAGGTCGGCTCGGTCGAACTCGATCTGCCGGCCATGATGGCCTACAAGGACGACACGGTGAAAGGCCTCACCCGCGGTATCGAAAGCCTGTTCAAGAAGAACAAGGTCGACTACCTGAAGGGCTGGGGCAGCTTCAAGGACAAGAACACCATCGAGGTGAAGGCCGAGGACGGCTCCACCTCCACGGTGACCGCGAAGAACGTCATCATCGCCACAGGTTCCGAACCCGCCTCCATCCCCGGCGTGACCATCGACGAGAAGCGCGTCGTGTCCTCGACCGGCGCCCTTTCGCTGCCCGAGGTGCCCAAGCACCTGGTGGTGATTGGCGGCGGCGTCATCGGCCTGGAGCTGGGCTCGGTCTGGGCCCGCCTCGGCGCGAAGATCACAGTCGTGGAGTTCCTCGACCGCATCGTGCCCGGCGTCGACGACGAGGTCGCCAAGGAATTCGACAAGATCCTGCGCAAGCAGGGCTTCACCATGAAGACCGGCACCAAGGTCACCAAGGTCGAGGAATCGGGCGGCGGCCTGAAGGTCACCGTCGAACCCGCCAAGGGCGGCGACGCCGAGGTGCTGGAGGCCGACTACGTGCTGGTTTCGGTGGGCCGCAAGGCCTACACGGCGGGCCTTAACCTCGACAAGGCGGGCGTCACCGCCACCGACCGCGGCCTGGTGCAGACCGACGATCACCGGCGCACCAACGTCGCCGGCATCTACGCCATCGGCGACGTCATCGCCGGCCCGATGCTCGCCCACAAGGCCGAGGAAGAGGGCGTGGCGGTCGCCGACACCATCGCCGGCAAGGTCGGCCATGTGAATTACGACACCATTCCGGGCGTGATCTACACCGCGCCGGAAGTGGCCTCGGTCGGCAAGACCGAGGAAGAGTTGAAGAAGGCAGGCGCCGAATACAAGGTCGGCAAGTTCCCGTTCATGGCCAACGCCAAGGCCAAGGTCGGCCTGCATCCGGAAGGCTTCGTGAAGATCCTGTCGGATGCGAAGACCGACCGCGTGCTCGGCGTGCACATCATCGGCGCCGATGCCGGCAACCTGATCGCCGAGGCGGTCCTGGCCATGGAGTTCGACGCCTCGGCCGAGGACATCGCCATGACCTGCCACGCGCACCCGACACTGTCGGAAGCCATGAAGGAAGCCGCTCTGGCGGTGGCGGGACGGGCGATCCACTTCTAGATTTCAGACGCGTGCAGCTCTCTCCAGCCGTCATCCCGGCGAAGGCCGGGATCCAGGCTTGACGAGTGCATTGCGCGCTTCGCGCTGGATTTTCATAAGAAGGTCTGGGTCCCGGCCTTCGCCGGGATGACGGCTGGAGGTTATGTCGAGGTGTGCGCTCAACCACGTCGAACGGAAACTCTTGTAAGCGTAGTCGATGGTGAGTTCTTTGCTCGCCGCGAGGTCGCAGGCGGCTTAGCGGCGGACGCAAAGGCGCTCGCGGATCACCACTCGCGCCACTCGTCGATCTCGTCTACGAGCGCCTTTTGACAAGCAACATGCGCCATCTCCTCCAGCACAGCACAGATATCCTCGCGCTCTTCGGTCTCGATCACCCCGCCGGCCTTTTCATCCGCGTTATTGAACCATTCGACGGTATGCTTGAGGATAGCCCGAACCTCTGCCCTACGAGGCTTGGGGCCAAGCGCTTGAAGCGCAATGCAAGCATCGCGGATCACACCCCGGGCAGCATTGGCAAACTCTTCTGGCGGGAATGGCGGCGACGGCGACCATCTCTGAAAGGGAGTTTCCGAGAGAAGTTGCTCCCAGGTCAGCTTGCTTAGTCTGTTTCGATCCCTTTCCTCTTGGGCTGCACGGCGGGCATTGGTCTTCGCATTTTTTAGCTCATACTCTTTGACGAAGACTTCTCGATCGTTGGACCAACGCCATTCTCCTTCCGCTGCATGATTTACGGCGTGGATGCTCGAGAAGCGCATTCCAACTTCAAAGCCTGCTATCTTGGCTGCGAAGGATCGTTCGGTGGAGGAGACCGCGTGCACCCCGACATATCTGAACTCCTCTCAATCCTTCTCTGGATGCCACCACGCACGATTCACGCCGAAGAC
>CAMBYA010000262.1 GCA_945872035.1 Rhizobium sp. Q54 | reverse complement strand
GAAGATGCAGCCGGGTTTCTTCTGATTGCACGGTGCGCGCCTTGAGCATCAGGATACTCGCGATGATTTGAAGACTGTTCGCGACCCGGTGCTGCATTTCCTGAAGCAGGATCTTGGACTGTTCCAGCCGTTCATTCGCCAGTTTTTCCGCGGCCCGCCATTGGGTCACGTCCTCCATGGCAAGGAGGATGAGTCGTTCGGCGCTGCTCTCGAAAAACACGCTGCGAGCGTTCACCAGCATGATGCGGTGTCCTGATCCCGCGAAGTCGTGCTCGACCTGGTAACCTTCCATGACCGAATGCTGCGGCAGGATCTGCTCGAGCAATATCCGAAGCTCCGGAATGTCCCACTGGCCATCGCCCAGCATATAGACCGCACGGCCTTCCACGTCTTCGCGCAGCATCTGGAACCTGGAGTAGAAGGACCGGCTGGCGACGACGACGCTAAGCTCCCGGTCCAGCACCAGAAGCGGCTCCCTGACGGTGTCCACGATCGCCTGAGCCAGCGCGCGGGCGTCGCCTATCCGGGCCAGCGGAAGGCCGGCCTCTAATCCCGGGTCTGAAGGCTGTGCCACTTCGGGCTCCTTCGCTGCTGAAAGATCAGCTGTCCTTCAGCTTGTCCCGCGTCCTTAGCAAGGTGTTCAGTCTCGCCGAGTGGTCGTTTCTGACCGGGTCGCTGATCTTGAGCTTTGCCATGGCGTCGCGTTCGTTCTGAATCGACTCTCCAAGCTCCTGGATTTCACGGTGGCGGTTCCAATCATCATTCATGAAGGCATTCCATTTGCGGGAGTGACAGGTCGTCGATCGAGAGGTGTTCGAAGGTGCGAAAAGGGACCGCCACCGGCGGTCCCCTCGCGTCTTCGAGGGTCGTGTTGCCTAGAAGCCCATGCCGCCCATGTCGGGCATGCCGCCGCCGCCGGCGCCCTGCGGCTCCGGACGGGCCGCGACCATCGCTTCGGTGGTGATCAGCAGCGCGGCGATCGAGGCGGCGCCCTGCAGCGCGGTGCGGACGACCTTGGTCGGGTCGATGATGCCGGCCTTCACCATGTCCACATAGGTCTCGGTCTGCGCATCGAAGCCGAAGCTGGTGTCGGTGCTCTCGAGCAGCTTGCCGGCGACGACGGCGCCATCGGCGCCGGCGTTCTCGGCGATCTGGCGGACCGGAGCCTGCAAGGCGCGGCGGATGATGTCCACGCCCACACGCTGGTCGTCATTGGCGTGTTTGATGTCCGAAAGCGCGCGGGTGGCGTAGAGCAGGGCGGTACCGCCGCCCGGCAGGATGCCTTCCTCGACCGCGGCGCGGGTGGCGTTGAGCGCGTCTTCGACGCGGTCCTTGCGCTCCTTCACCTCAACTTCGGTGGCGCCGCCGATCTTGATCACCGCGACACCGCCGGCCAGCTTCGCCAGGCGCTCCTGGAGCTTCTCGCGGTCGTAGTCCGACGTGGTCTCCTCGATCTGCGCCCGAAGCTGCGAGACCCTTGCGTCGATGGCCTCCTTGGAGCCGACACCGTTGATGATGGTGGTGTCGTCCTTGGTGATGGTGACGCGCTTGGCCTGGCCGAGCATCTCGATGGTGACGTTCTCGAGCTTGATGCCCAGGTCTTCGGAAATCACCTGGCCATTTGTCAGGACGGCGATATCCTCGAGCATGGCCTTGCGACGGTCGCCGAAGCCCGGCGCCTTCACCGCCGCGACCTTCAGGCCGCCGCGCAGCTTGTTGACGACCAGGGTCGCCAGGGTTTCACCCTCGACGTCCTCGGAGATGACCAGCAAGGGTCGGCCAGACTGGACGATACGCTCCAGGATCGGCAGCATGGCCTGCAGGTTGGTCAGCTTCTTCTCGTGCAACAGGATGTACGGGTCTTCCAGGTCGACCAGCATCTTCTCGGCATTGGTGATGAAGTATGGCGACAGATAGCCGCGGTCGAACTGCATGCCCTCGACCGTTTCCAGCTCCGTATCCATGCCCTTGGCCTCTTCGACGGTGATGACACCCTCGTTGCCGACCTTCTCCATGGCGCGGGCCAGCATCTCGCCGACTTCCTTGTCGCCATTGGCCGAGATGGTGCCGACCTGCTCGATTTCCGAGTTGGACGAGACCTTCTTCGAGCGGGCCTTGAGGTCGGCGACGACGGCGGTGACCGCCAGGTCGATGCCGCGCTTCAGGTCCATCGGGTTGTAGCCGGCGGCGACGGCCTTGGCGCCTTCGCGCACGATGGCCTGGGCCAGCACGGCGGCGGTGGTGGTGCCGTCACCGGCGATGTCGTTGGTCTTGCTGGCGACTTCGCGCACCATCTGGGCGCCCATGTTCTCGAACTTGTCGGCAAGCTCGATTTCCTTGGCGACGGTGACGCCGTCCTTGGTGATATGCGGCGCGCCATAGCTCTTGTCGATCACGACGTTGCGGCCCTTGGGACCCAGCGTTACCTTCACCGCATTGGCGAGAATATCGACGCCCCGCAGCATGCTCTGGCGCGCATCCGCGCCGAATTTGACTTCCTTGGCAGCCATAGTTCTATCTCCCGGAAATTGATTAGGCGGCTGCTTTCACGGCCGTGGGGGCTTCGATGATGCCCATGATGTCGGCTTCCTTCATGATCAGCAGCTCCTGGCCGTCGATCTTGACCTCGGTGCCGGACCACTTGCCGAACAAGACGCGGTCGCCGGCCTTCACCTCGACCGGGACGATGTCGCCCTTGTCGTTGCGCGCGCCGGGGCCGACCGCGATCACTTCACCTTCCGACGGCTTTTCCTTGGCCGTGTCCGGGATGATGATGCCGCCGCGAGTCTTCTCTTCTTCCGGGACGCGACGAACGACGACGCGGTCCTGAAGCGGTGTGAATTTCATTGGTAAATATCCTTAAAATCCAGGAAGGCCTGGAATCGAATAGCGTCGGCTTCCCCAATGGAATCGACACACTATGGATGGAGTGCGCTCTATGTACGCTTTATTGGCAGTCATACAAGGAGAATGCCAATTTCGGCCCGTTATCTTTATCGACACCGTGTGCCGATCGAGCACAATTTGGACCAAGGCCGCGCGCTAATGACGCCGATAGTCTGACGATTGTGCGAAGGGCAGACTGACAACAGGCACACCATGCGCGCCGGGGCCGTCATCAAGGCCTGGCATGGCCTTGTCTCGCCGACACACGTGCCGCTTGCCGGCGCGTACAGGACTTAGAACTTGTTCTGTTTTTCCTGCGTCTCGACCTTCTCGCAATGGCCGCTGGTGTTGGGGTAGCTGAAATTGCCGGTCTTGCGGTCGAGGGTGATGGTGTCCTTGTCGCCGGCGACCCCGGCCAGTCCGATCGAGAACAGCGCGCCGCGGACGTCGTCGCCGCGCGACACGAACTGGGCTTTGACCGTGCTGTCGTCATAGATGAACTTGGCGGTACGCACGATGGAAGGGTTCTCCTTCGCCGCCTGCAGCGCCGGCCATTCGTTCGCCTTCAGTTCCATGTAGCTGCCGGCATAGCTCAGCTTGATGGTGAACTGCGTCGCCCTCTGCCGCGTGACCGGATCCTGGACGTTCGGATCGTAATAGGTGCCGGTGCACAGCAGCGTCACCGCCTCCGGCACTACGGCGACGGGCTGGGAAGGCGCCGATGTAGGTGCAGGTGCAGGCGTCGCGTCCTCGCCACGCGCCACCTGCGCCATGGCGAGAAACACGATCATGGAAGAAAGCAGGACGCACGGCGTGCGGTTCATGGTGCCCCCAAGGCGACGAACATCAGATGCGGTGATTGTATACAATAGTGCCCACGCGCGGCAATCGAAGCGTTACATCGTGGCGGTGTCCAGCGCGGCTTGCTGCGTCAACCGCCGTTCGTAGATGCGATAGGTCTTGTAGGCCGTCGCGCCGAACGCCTCGATGATGGTGCGCACGCCCTTGTTGGTCTCCAGCACCCACGAAAGTTCACTCTCGTAGACATGATGTTTCAGGCACGCGGCGCGGAGCTGCTCGATGACCGCGATGGCGAGCGCCGCACCCAGCGGCGTGCCCTGGAATTCCTTGCGCACGCCCATCAGCGGCAGGCG
>CAMBYA010000261.1 GCA_945872035.1 Rhizobium sp. Q54 | reverse complement strand
GTCCACTTTGTTGTCCACATGGTTCTGGATCGGACTGATCCCGAAGGCGCCTGGCACGTTCGGGTCGCTGGCCGCCCTGCCCTTCGCCTGGATCATCCAGACCTACCTGGGACCGCTGGCGCTGCTTGCCGGCGCGGTAGCCATATTCGGGCTGGGCTGCTGGTCATCGGCCCACTACATCAGGGACTTCACGGAAACCGACCCGGGCGAGGTGGTGATCGATGAGGTCGCCGGCCAGTGGATCGCCTGCCTGCTGATCCCACCGCATATGCTGTGGGCGTGGCTCGCGGCCTTCGTGCTGTTCCGGATCTTCGACATCTTCAAGCCGTGGCCAATCCACCTGCTCGACAAGCATGGGCGCGGCGGCATCGGCATCATGCAGGACGACATGCTTGCCGGCCTGTTCGCCTTCATCCTGTTACAGCTTTTCCTGATCTTGTTCGCAGGTGGACCATGGATACCGACGCTCTGATTCCCCGCGCCGCCGAGGTGCTGGCCGCCGCCCGCGCCAAAGGCCTGAAGCTGGCCGCCGCCGAGTCCTGCACCGGCGGCCTGGTGATGGCCTGCCTGACCGAGGTACCCGGCTCGTCCGACGTGGTCGACCGTAGCTTCGTCACCTACAGCAATCATGCGAAGAACCAGCTGCTCGGTGTCTCATGGGACATCCTCAACCGGCCCGGTCCCGGCGCCGTGAGCGAGGCCTGCGTGCGCGCCATGGTCGCGGGCGCGCTCGCCAATTCCGGCGCCGATGTCGCCGTGGCCATCACCGGCATCGCCGGCCCGCCCAAGGACGACACCGACAAGTCCGTGGGCCTGGTACATTTCGCCGCCGCGCGCCGGAACGGCGAGACGATCCACCGCAAGATGCAGTTCGGCGACCTGGGCCGCTCCATGGTCCGCCGCAAGTCGGTGGAGTTGGCGCTAGAGTTGATGCAGTCGCTTTTCTGAGCCGTAGAGCGCGTCGGCGCGGGCGACGAAGGCGCTGACCATGCGCTTGACGATCTCGTCGAACACCCCGCCGATCAGCTTCTCCAGCAGCCGGCTACGGAACTCGAACTCGATCAGGAAATCCACGGTGCAGGTGCCATCCGGATTGGGGATGAACCGCCACTCGTTGTTGAGGTGCCGCATGGGTCCGGTCAGGTAGGTCACCTTGATCCGCTCGTGAGGAAAAAGCTCGACCCTGGAGCTGAATTTCTCCCGGATCGCCTTGTAGCCGATCATCAGGTCGGCGAGGAACATGCCCTCTTCCCGCTTGAACACGCGCACGCCGGTGCACCAGGGCAGGAAATCGTCATAGTGCTCGACGTCGGCGACGACCCCGAACATCTGTTCGACCGTGTGCGGCAGCACCCGTTTTTCCGCGTGCCTGTGCATTTCCCCCGTGGCGTCCTATCGCGAGGCGCTTCAGCGCGCCTTCGCCAGTTGTGCTTCCCGGTTGGCCCGGAGTTGTACGAAATCCTGCCCGGCATGATAGCTCGACCGGGTCAGGGGCGACGCCGACACCATCAGAAAACCCTTGGCCCGCGCCATTTTCGCGTACGACGCGAACTCATCCGGCGTCACGTAGCGTGCGACCTCGGCATGCCGCGGCGTCGGCCGCAGATACTGGCCGATGGTGAGGAAATCGACGTCGGCGGCGCGCATGTCGTCCATCACCTGGTAGACCTCGCGCTTGTCCTCGCCCAACCCCGCCATGAGACCCGACTTGGTGAAGATCGACGGATCGAGCTGCTTCACCCTGTCCAGCAGCCGCAGCGAATTGTAATAGCGCGCGCCCGGCCGGATCGAGGTGTAGAGCCGCGGCACGGTTTCCAGATTGTGGTTGTAGACGTCGGGCCGCGCCTCGACGACCGCCTCGATGGACCCCTTCTTGCGCAGGAAGTCCGGCGTCAGCACCTCGATGGTGGTGCCGGGGGAATGTTCGCGGATCTTGCGGATTACCTGGACGAACTGGCTGGCGCCGCCGTCCGGAAGGTCGTCGCGGTCCACCGAGGTGATCACCACGTGCTCCAGGCCCAGTTCGCCGACCGCCGTCGCCACATGCTCGGGCTCGTCATGGTCGACGGTGCGCGGCATGCCGGTCTTGATGTTGCAGAACGCGCAGGCGCGGGTGCAGATGTCGCCCAGGATCATCACCGTGGCGTGCTTCTGGGTCCAGCACTCGCCGATATTCGGGCAGGCCGCTTCCTCGCACACCGTGTTGAGCTTGAGATCGCGCATCAGCTTGCGCGTCTTCATGTACTCCTCGGAGCCCGGCGCCTTGACGCGCAGCCAGTCCGGCTTGCGGACGTGCTCGAGCTTCTCGCCCTTGATGACCTCGACGTTGCTCATGGTTTACCACATAGGCCAATGGGTCGTTTATGTCCAACTCATGGTCGCATTCCCCAACCCGATTTTGCGAGCAATGCGAAGCAATCCAGCCGAGCCGTCACGCATCCATCAACGGCACGGCTGGATTGCTTCGCGTTGCTGGCATGATCCCGGAGGTTAGTGATCGTGATCATGCCCCTCCTCCGGTTCCATCAACCGGTGCAAATGCACCACGAAATAGCGCATCCGCGCATCATCGACGGTGGACTGGGCCTTGCCGCGCCAGGCCTTCAGCGCTTCGGCGTAGTTGGGGAACACGCCGACGATGTCGATGTCGTTGATGTTCTCGAACTCGGTCGATTTGGTGTTCTTGACCCGGCCACCGAGGACCAGGTGAAGGAGCTGCTTCGTCATATGCTTATCTCGCCTGTCTAAGGGTTTACCTGAACAGACGCGATGCTTCCCTTTGGCGCTTTCGATTAAACCAGCAGCCTGACCGGATGCTCCAGAAGCGCCTTGAATATTTGAAGATATTGCGCGCCGATGGCGCCGTCCATCGCGCGATGATCGCAGGCCATGGTGACGCTCATCACCGTGGCGATGGTGAGCTGGTCGTTCTTCACCACCGGACGCTTCTCGCCCGCGCCGATGGCGAGGATCGAGGCCTGCGGCGGGTTGATGACGGCCAGGAATTCCTTGATCCCGAACATGCCCAAATTGGAGATCGAGATCGTGCCGCCCTGGTATTCCTCGGGCGCCAGCTTGCCCTTGCGCGCCCGGTCCGCCAGGTCCTTCATCTCGGTGGAGATGGCGGCGACGGTCTTGCTCTCGGCGCCCTTGACGATGGGCGTGATCAGGCCGCCGTCGATGGCGACGGCCACGGACACGTCCGCGCGGCTGAACCGGCGCAGCGTGTCGCCAGCGAACTGAACGTTGGCGTCGGGGAACTGCCTGAGCGCCAGCGCCGCGGCGCGGATGATGAAATCGTTGACCGACAGCTTGGGGCCGTCGCCCGCCACGTCGTTCAGGTCCTTGCGCACATCCAGCAGCTTGTCGATCTCCACCTCGATGGTCAGGTAGAAATGCGGCACCGTCTGCTTGGCCTCGGTCATGCGCCGGGCGATGGTCTTGCGCATGGTCGACAGCCGGACGTCCTCGAACGGCGCATCGCCGGTGAAGGGCGCGGCGGCCGGCGCGGAAGCGGGCTTCGCCTTCGGCACGAACGCGATCACGTCGGCCTTGATCACCCGGCCATTGGGTCCGGACCCGGCGATTTCGGCGAGTTGGACGCCCTTCTCGGCCGCCAGCTTGCGGGCGAGCGGGCTGGCGAAGACGCGGCCGGAGGCATCGGTCTTCGCCACCACGGATTTGGCGGCGGGCGCGGAACCACCGCCCGCGACGGCGGCGAGCACATCGCCCTTGGTGATCCGGCCCTCGGGGCCGCTGCCCTTCACACCGGCGAGGTCGATGCCTTCCTCCTCCGCGATGCGGCGTGCCGACGGATTGGCGAGAACGTCGTGGTCCTCGACAGGCGCCGCGGGTTCGGCCTTGGCCTTCGGCGCCACATCTGACTTCTTCGGCGCGGCGGCGGCAGGCGCCTTCAGGTCGGCGGCCTTCTCGCCGTCTTCCAGCAGCATGGCGATGACCGAATTGACCTTCACGCCCTCGGCGCCTTCCGGCACCAGCAGCTTGCCGACGACGCCCTCGTCGACCGCTTCCACTTCCATGGTCGCCTTGTCGGTCTCGAT
>CAMBYA010000260.1 GCA_945872035.1 Rhizobium sp. Q54 | reverse complement strand
CTCGCAATCCTCGGGCTTGCCGCAGTCGGTGCGGTGGAAGATCGCCTTGCCGCCAGCCTTGGCGATGGCGTCGCATGTCTCCTCGCCCTGCACGGCCGAGCGGTTGCCGATGACGATGGTGGCGCCTTCGCGGGCCATGGCCAGGGCGGCGGACTTGCCGATGCCGCTGCCGCCGCCGGTGACGATGGCGATCTTGTTCTCGAGTAGCATGATGGTTCTCCGTTTCGCGCAAGCGGGGTTGGCTCCCCGCGCCGGTTCAGCGTGGGACGTGGATCAGGGCAGCGTGTGCATGCCGCCTTCGAGCATGAAGGTGCCGCCGGTCATGTAGTCAGAGCCGGGACCGGCAAGGAACACGGCGATCGGGCCGGCGTCCTTGTCGGGATCGCCAAGCCGCCGCATGGGGATCTTTTCCTTAAGCGCCTCGACGAATTCGGGCCGGGCGGTCTTCCACGCGTCGAACGCGCGGGTCTCCAGCGCCGGGTTGATCACGTTGACGGTGATGCCGTACTGGCCCCATTCGTTGGCCGCCGTCCGCGTCAGGGCGCGGATCGCCTCCTTGGTGGCGTTGTAGCAGGTGTTGCCCGGGAACCCCATCTGGCCCGAGCTCGAGGCGAAGTTGATGATCTTGCCGTAATGCTGGGCCTTCATGTGCGGGAACACGGCCTTCATGAACCACAGCGAGGCCGTCGCGCCGGTGCGGAACGTGTACTCCCACTCGTCCTCGTCGGTGTCTTCCATCGCCATGTAGAGGGTCGAAGCGCGCGGCGACGCCTCGGTACCGAAGCCCTGGGCGTTGTTCACCAGGACGTGGACCGTGCCGAACGCCTTGACGGTCTTGTCCACGGCGGCGAACACCTGGTCGCGCTGGCCCACGTCGCAGGCAATGCCGATGGCCTCGCCGCCGGCATCCATGATTTCCTTCGCCACCGCATCGACCGTCGACGGCGTGCGTGACACAACGGCCACCTTCGCGCCTTCGGCGGCGTAGGCAAGCGCGATGCCACGGCCGATGCCGCGGCCCGCACCGGTCACGATGGCGACCTTCCCCTGCAGAGACTTCCCGTTCATCGATTTCCCCGTTTTCCGTGTTTTGTTATTCGACAGTTGAATAACTACCAGAGCCTGTCAACGGGAAATTGCGCGTCACATTTCAGCAGGACGCGATGGGCCGGTCAGCGCGCGTAGGAGAACGCCGGGACGTCGAAGTCGGGCAGCCTGGTGCCGGCCGGCGGCTTGGGCATCTTCTTCATGAACTCGATCTCGACCTTGACCAGCGCGCGCTGCGCTTCGGCCGGCCAGTCGCTGGGCTTCATCACCACATGCGCCGCCAGGCCGTTCATGACGATCTGCAGCCGCCGCGCGTGGAACTCGCAATCCACCGTCTTCGGCAGCTCGCCCCTGCCCTTCGCCCGCTCGAGCAGGTTCTTCAGGGTATTGTGGGTGGCCTCGACCACCCCGAGACGCACGGCCGACAACTCCGGATCGAAGGTGGCCTTTTCCCAGAAGCCGAACCAGGCCTGCCAATCGGACAACTCGTCCTCGTTGGTCGCCAGCAGCGTTTCCAGGCAGGCGGCCAGGTCGTGCTCGTCGAGAAACTCCCTGTCCACGCGGATCGCCGCCCTGGACCGGATGGAGTCCAGGGTGAAGGTCAGCATGTCCTTCTTGTCCTTGAAGTAATGCGAAATCAGCGTCGACCGGAAACCGGCCTCGCGGGCCACGTTCCTGATGGTGACGGCGTCCATCCCCTGCTTGGCGATCACGCGTTCCACGACGCGGGCGATATAATGCCGGCGTTCATCGTGATCGACGACTATGGGCATGCGACGCGTTCCTCCACGGCTCTGTTCTTGCTCAACCTTGTCACCGATTCCTGCTCATAATTGAACAAGGATTTGCGCGGCCGCGCATTGCGCGGGCTCAATTTCATGCCTTCGCGCCTCATGGCTGATATGATCGACAGCCTGGACGGCGCCGGGCACTCTGGACGGATGAAGCAATGGCCGCTCCACGATCAGGATTGACAATCCGCCTTATATTACACGACTGTTGAATAACAAAGGGTCTTGGGGACTCGGGAGACCGGAAGACATGAACCGTATGACCGACCTGAAACCGGGCAAGGCGCGCTGCCCCGGCGTCAGCGTGCAGGACCTTCTGCGCGACGACAGCCGCCCTGCGCCCGACTACCTGACGACGGAATCCTATGATTTTCTCGGCGACGAGGACATCCCGTTCGAGCGCTACATCTCGCCCGACTATTTCCAGCAGGAACTGAAGCTGCTGTGGCCGAAGATCTGGCAGTGGGCCTGCCGCGAGGAACACATCCCGGAGCCGGGCGACTATATCGTCTATGATTTCGGCCCGTATTCGGTGATCGTCCAGCGCACGGAGAGCGGCGCCATCAAGGCGTTCCGCAACGCCTGCACCCACCGCGGCACCAAGCTGAAGCCGGCGAACAGCGATGGCAGCGGCGGCAGCATCCGCTGTCCCTATCATGGCTGGACCTGGGACCTGGAGGGCAACCTGGCCTCGTTCCCCTGCGAATGGGATTTCCCGCACGTCGATCCGGCCGATTACGGCCTGGGACAGGTGCGGGTCGACATCTGGGGCGGATTCGTGTTCATCAACCTGGACCCGGACGCCGTGCCGCTGCGCGAGTACATGCACCCGCTGCCCGAGCACATCGACAGCGCGGTGTTCGAGGACCGCTACGTAGCGATGCACGTTCAGAAGGAACTGAACTGCAACTGGAAGATCGCGTCGGAGGCGTTCCTCGAGGCCTATCACGTCATGGAGACGCACAGCCAGCTGATGCGCGCCAGCGGCGACGCCAATACGCAGTACGACTTCTACGGCGACAACGTGAACCGGCTGATCAATGTCGCCGGCTCGCCCAGCGTCTTCCTGAAGGACCCCATCTCCGAGCAGGAGATCCTCGACTGCTTCCTGATCGGCGACCGGTCGGACGTTGACAGCAAGCTGCTGGTGCCCGAGGGCGGCACCGCCCGGAAAACCATGGCGCAGTATTACCGCGACATGGTGGCGGCGCAGGGCGGCACCGACCTGTCCGGGGTCTGCGACAGCGAGATCGTCGATTCCATCGCCTATTTCGTCTTCCCCAACCAGCAGTTCTTCTCGGGCGTGTCGTTCCCCATCGTCTACCGGTTTCGGCCGCTGGGCATGCAGCACGACAAGTCGCTGTTCGACCTGGTGATCCTGAAGCCCAAGCCGCGCAACGGCGAGCCGTACGAGACCGCCGCGCCGGTACGTATCAGGTCCGAGGTATCCTACGAGACCATCCCGGGCATGGACCCGTATATCGGCCACATCTACGACCAGGACACGGGCAACATGGAGGCGGCGCAGGAAGGCGCAATGACCAGCGGACGCCGGGGAGCGACGCTGGCCAACTACCAGGAAATCCGCATTCGGCACATGCATCGGACGCTCGAGAGATATCTGGGCCGCTGAACCGGCTCCAAGGCACGAAACGACCAAGGGGAGACATCATGGACATCCTGATCACGGGCGCGGCCCGCGGGCTCGGCTACGAACTGGCGAAGCAGGCCGGCGAGGCCGGACACCGCGTCTATGCCACCACGCGCAATCCGGAAAAGGCCGACAAGCTGAACCAGGTGGCCGCGGCGTCGGGCGGCAAGGTCACCGTCCACCGCATGGATGTGGGCGACGGCGACTCGGTCAAGGCCTGCGCCCGCGAACTGGCCGGCGCGCCCATCGACCTGCTGGTCAACAACGCCGGCGTCTGGGGCGGCCTGGACACCCAGACCTTCCAGAACATGGACTACGAGAACTGGGCCTACGAGTTCAACATCATGACCATGGGCCCGTTCCGGGTCTGCCAGGCGTTCCTGCCCAACCTGCTGGCGAGCCGGCGCAAGACCATCGCGACCATGACCAGCCAGACGGCGGCGGCGGCCTACGACCATGTGATCGGCTATTCCTATGCCAGCGCCAAGGCCGGCCTGAACCGGCTGATGACCGGGCTGGCGCAGGAGCTCAAGGACCAGGGCGTGACCGTCACGCTGGTCCATCCGGGCTGGATCCGCACCGAGATGG
>CAMBYA010000259.1 GCA_945872035.1 Rhizobium sp. Q54 | reverse complement strand
GACAAGCGCTGGCCCGCCCGCGCGCTAGCCTCGATGATCGATGGCTGGAAGAACCGCGGGTTGCGCCCCGAAGACGTGTCGGAAGGCGAAGCACAGGGTTACGCCTTCGGCAAGGGCAAGACGCTGTATCACCAGTATCAGGAACGCCTGAAGACGCTGAACGCCTGCGACTTCGGCGATCTCATGCTCCACTGCGTCACGCTGTTCACGAAAAACCCCGATGTGCTGGCCGACTATCAGCGCCGCTTCCGCTACATGCTGGTGGACGAGTATCAGGACACCAACGTCGCGCAGTACCTGTGGCTGCGATTGCTTGCGCAGGGCACGCGCAATCTGTGCTGCGTCGGCGACGACGACCAGTCGATCTACGGCTGGCGCGGCGCCGAGGTCGGCAACATCCTGCGCTTCGAGAAGGACTTCCCCGGCGCCAAGATCATCCGGCTGGAGCAGAACTACCGGTCGACGCCGCACATCCTGGGCGCCGCGTCCGGGCTGATCGCCGCCAACGCCGGCCGGCTCGGCAAGACGCTGTGGACCGAGGTCGACACCGGGGAAAAGATCAGGATCACCGGCGTCTGGGACAGCGAGGAAGAGGCCCGGGTCGTCGGCGACACCATCGAGGACCTGCACCGCAAGGGCATGCACTTCAACCACATGGCGGTGCTGGTGCGCGCCGGCTTCCAGGCCCGCGAGTTCGAGGAACGCTTCATGACCATCGGCGTCCCGTACCGGGTGCTCGGCGGCCTGAAGTTCTACGAGCGGCAGGAGATTCGCGACGCCCTCGCCTATCTGCGCGTGGTGCAGCAGCCCGACGACGACCTGGCGTTCGAGCGCATCGTCAACGTGCCCAAGCGCGGTCTGGGCGACGTGGCGATCCGGTCCATGCACGACATCCAGCGCGCGCGGGGCGTGCCGATGATCGTCGCTGCCGGCATGCTGGCCGAGAGCGAGGACCAGCGCCCCAAGCTGCGCATCGCGCTGCGTACGCTGGTCGAGAATTTCTCACGCTGGCGCAAGCTGCTCGACAGCATCCCGCACGTGGAACTGGCCGAGATGATCCTTGACGAGTCCGGCTACACCGAGATGTGGCAACTCGACCGCTCCATCGAGGCGCCCGGCCGGCTCGACAATCTCCAGGAACTGGTCCGCGCCATGGAGCCGTTCGAGAATCTGGGCGGCTACCTGGAGCACGTCTCGCTGGCGACAAGCGTCGACGAGATGGCTGATGACGACAAGGTCAACGTCATGACCTTGCACAGCGCCAAGGGCCTGGAGTTCCGCGCCGTATTCCTGCCCGGCTGGGAGGAAGGCCTGTTTCCCAGCCAGCGGACGCTGGACGAGAGCGGCAATGCCGGGCTCGAGGAGGAGCGGCGCCTCGCCTATGTGGGCATCACCCGCGCCCGCGAGCGCGCGTTCATCAGCGCCGCGGCGAACCGGCGCATCTACAACCAGTACCAGTCCTCGCTCCCGTCGCGGTTCATCGAGGAGTTGCCCGAGAGCCACGTGGAGCGCGACGCGGCGCCGGGCCTCTACCAGGGCAACCGGTTCGACTACCAGAGCTACAACGCCTATGGCGGCGGCGTACCGCGCTCGACCGACTCCGGCGGCGGCTTCGCCAGCGGCGACTACCAGTCGCTGGGCGAGCGCCGGGCCGCGGCGCAGCGGGCGCAGCCGACCATCATCGCCAAGGCCGACAAGATCATGGTCAGCCAGACCGCGCCGTCCCACTTCGCGGTCGGGGAACGCGTGTTCCACCAGAAGTTCGGCTATGGCAGCATCATCGACGTAGAAGGCAACAAGCTGGAAATCGAGTTCGAGAAGGCCGGCATCAAGCGCGTGCTCGATTCCTTCGTGGAGCCTGCCAAGTGACCGAGAACGTCTCGTGGCAGGTGCATGTCGAGGTGCCGAAATCCGTCGTGCCCATCGTCGAGGACTTCTTCGGCACGCTGGGGGCCGAGGATGATCCGCCGGTCGTGATGAGCTTCGAGATCACCGGCGATCAGCACTGGGGCGTCGCCGTGGTGGTCGACGAGCCGGTCAGCGCCTCGGTGCTCAGCCGCCGCCTCAACAAGGCACTCGCCGAACATGGCGCCGACAGCGTCAAGGTGAAGGTGTCCGAGCTGGAGCCGGTCGACTGGGTGGCCGAATCCCTCAAGCACCACCAGCCGGTCAGCGCCGGGCGCTTCTATGTCTATGGCAGCCACCATCCCAAGCCGGCGCTTGCCCGCTACGCCATCCTGATCGACGCGGGCATGGCCTTCGGCACCGGCCAGCACGAGACCACCGCCGGCTGCCTGCGCGCCATCGACGCGCTGGCCCGCACCGGCGCCGCCCGCAACCCGCTCGACGTGGGCTCGGGCAGCGGCATCCTCGCCATGGCCATGGCGAAGGCATGGCCCTGCCGGGTGCTGGCCAGCGACATCGATCCCGAGGCGGTGAAGGTCGCCATCGCCAACGCCCGCGACAATGGCGTGGGCGGCCGCATGGACGTGGTGACCGCCGTCGGGCTGCACCATCCCGTGATCCGTGATCGCGGCCCCTACGACCTGATCACCGCCAACATCCTCGCCAGGCCGCTGGTCAATCTGGCCGGCGATCTGGCCCGTGCGCTGGAGCCCGGCGGCGTTCTGGTGCTCTCTGGCTTCCTGCGGCAGCAGGAAGCGGGCGTGTTCGCCGCTTACCGACACCGCGGGATGCGGCTGCTGCGACGGTTTCCGGTCGGGGAATGGGTGACACTGGTGCTGGAAAAAACGCAGTCTCGTTAGTGCCCGCCTTTGAAGAGGGCAGATGGTTTATTTCAAGCATGCATGGTAAAAAGCTCCTCTCAATATTGGGGGGCTTCGCGGCATGAAGAAGTTGTACTCTGCTATCCTCATTGCCAATTTGCTGATTGAAGGCGTCGGCGCGTTTGTCCTGTTTACGGCGCCGGAAATCCTTGTCGACACGGGAAATACCAGCGCGATGTTGTGGGCCTGGAATTATGGGTTCGTGGCGCTCGCCGTGGGCAGCGCCATATTCTGGGCATGGCCCCATCGAGACAGTTTCGCGGCCACTGGCGCCGTGTTGGGGATTCTTTTCAGTTTTCACCTGGCCATTGCCATCGCGCTGGCGATTGCGGACACGCTAATCGCGGATGTTGTCGTCCACGGTGCGTTCGCCGTGCTGTGCCTCTATCTCTTCACCCAGCGATCGAAGTGGTGCCCGAACCCGGTCGCAGCGTGACCCTTTGGGCCATATCGGCCTGTGGGTCACCTCTCCAGCGGGGACAACGATAAGCGGCTTTACCGCCGCGCCCTACAGCCCCGCCATCTCGATCCAGGCGTCCTCGTCGATGACCGCCACGCCTAGTGCCTGCGCCTGCGCCAGCTTCGAGCCGGCGCCCGGCCCGGCGATCACCAGGTCGGTCTTCTTCGACACCGAACCGGCGACCTTGGCGCCCATGGCCTGGGCCCGGGCCTTGGCTTCGTCGCGGCTCATCTTTTCCAGCGTGCCGGTGAACACGAGCGTCTTGCCGGCAATGGAGGTGTCCATCTTGGGCGGCTCGAAATCGGTGACGGTCACCTGCGACAGCAGATCGTCGACGACCGCCAGATTGAGCGCCTCGCCGAAGAAGTCGAGCAGCGCACCGGCCACCTTGGGGCCGATGCCGTCGATGTCGAGCAACTCGCTGCGTGCCTCGCTCCCGGCGTCGTCCTGCGCCGCCGCCATCGCCTTTTTCAGCACATCCATCGACAGGTAATGCCGCGCCAGGAGGCGGGCGTTCTCCTGGCCGATGTGGCGGATGCCGAGGGCATAGAGGAAGCGGTCCAGGCCGATGTTGCGGCGCGCGTCGATGGCGGCGAACAGGTTGGCGACCGAAGTCTTGCCCCAGCCTTCCGTCGCCTCCAGCGGCCTGTCCGACGTCTTCTCGATCTCGGCGAGGCGGAAGATGTCGGCCGGGCTGTCGATGCGCTTGTCGTGCCAGAACGCGGCGATCTGCTTCTCGCCCAGGCCCTCGATGTCGAAGGCGTCACGCGACACGAAATGCCGCAGCCGCTCCTTGCGCTGGGCCTCGCAAATCAGGCCGCCGGTGCAGCGCC
>CAMBYA010000258.1 GCA_945872035.1 Rhizobium sp. Q54 | reverse complement strand
GGTCGAGCCACGTGATGTTCGAGACGCCGCCGATATTGAGGATGGCCACCGGCCAGTCGCCGTCCGCCAGTCCCGCCGAGCGCAGCAGCGCCTGGTGATACAGCGGCACCAGTGGCGCGCCCTGGCCGCCGGCGGCCACATCGGCCGTGCGGAAATCGTTGACCACCGCGATACCCAGCTCGCGCGCCAGCAGGCCGCCGTCGCCTATCTGCCAGGTCCAGCGTTCCGCCGGCCGGTGCAGGATGGTCTGGCCGTGAAAGCCGACCAGATCGATGTCGCTCGCCGCCAGGCCTTCCTGCGCCATCATCGCTTCGACCGCGCGGGCATGGGCGCGGGTCAAATCCTGTTCGACGGCGTGGACCACGGGCGAACCCACGAGGCCGCGTCCCTGCTCGGCCGCCATGTCGAGCAGCATCTTCAGGCGCATTCCCTGGACGCGGCTGTAAGGTTCAAACCAGGTTGGCCCGAGATACTCCACCGTGACGCCGTCGGTGCGCAGCAGCGCCACGTCGATTCCGTCGAGCGAGGTGCCGCTCATGAGACCGATGGCCGTGAGTTCCGCCTTTGTGCTCATATGCTCCTGTGCTAGGTACGGGCCGCGAGTTTTCGCTGGCTAACCCTAGAGCAGCCTGCGTTCATTTTGAACGCAGATAAGCTGCTCTGGTACTTGAGAATCGATCATCTTGTCTCCTTCGGATGGAATCCACCTGAAGGGGGATGATCCAAGCATCGAGCACACTGATGACCGAACCCAAATCAGACTTCCTGCGCGCCATTGTCGACCGCGGCTTCCTGCACCAGGCCACGGACTTCTACGGGCTGGACGCGGCGTTGTGCAAGGGTCCGGTCACCGCCTATATCGGCTTCGACTGCACGGCACCGAGCCTGCATGTCGGCAGCCTGCTGCAGATCATGATCCTGCGTCACCTGCAGAAGTCGGGACACAAGCCGGTCGTGCTGATGGGCGGCGGGACGACCAAGATCGGCGATCCCACCGGCCGCGACCTGTCGCGCCAGATGCTGACCGAGGAGGTGATCCAGGCCAACAAGGACGGCATCAAGAAGGTGTTTTCCAAGTTCCTGAGCTTCGGCGAAGGCCCGACCGACGCCGTCATGGTCGACAACGACGACTGGCTGTCGACGATCAACTACATCTCGTTCCTGCGCGATTTCGGCCAGCACTTTTCGGTCAACCGCATGCTGACCTTCGACAGCGTCAGGCTGCGGCTGGAGCGCGAGCAGCCGCTGAGCTTCCTCGAGTTCAACTACATGATCCTGCAGGCTTACGACTTCCTCGAGTTGAACCGCCGCCTGAACGTCACCCTGCAGATGGGCGGCTCGGACCAGTGGGGCAACATCGTCAACGGCGTCGAACTGGGCCGGCGTGTCGACCAGGCCGAACTGTTCGGGCTCACCTCGCCGCTGATGACCACGGCGTCGGGCGCCAAGATGGGCAAGACCGCCCAGGGCGCGGTGTGGCTCAATGCCGAGCAGCTTTCGCCCTACGATTACTGGCAGTTCTGGCGCAACACGGACGACGCCGACGTGGCGCGCTTCCTCAAGTTGTTCACCGAGCTGCCGCTCGACGAGATCGCAAGGCTGGCGGCGCTGGAAGGCGCGGGCATCAATGAGGCCAAGAAAGTGCTGGCGACCGAGGCGACAACGCTCGCTCACGGCCGCGACGCCGCGCTGCAGGCAGAGGAGACCGCCCGCACCACGTTCGAGCAAGGTGGCCTGGGCGATGATCTGCCCACCGTCGAAATCGAGCGCTCGGCGCTTGAAAAGGGTGTCGGTATCCTCAATCTTCTAAGACAGGCGGGGCTGAGTGCGTCTAATGGTGAAGCCAAGCGTCTCATTCAGGGAGGCGGCGCCAGGGTGAATGACGCAAAGATCGAGGATGAGACGTTGATCCTCGATCTGGGCGCACTGAACTCCGATGGCGTCATCAAGTTGACGGCGGGCAAGAAGCGCCACGTGATCGTGCGCCCAGTCTAGCCGCCAGGAAGAAAAACGGAGCCTGCATGTACAAGTTCATCACGACCGGACTGATCGCCGCCGCCATCGCGGGCGGCACGGCGGTTCCGGCGATCGCGGCGGACTCTGGCGACAAGCCGCTGGTGCGCTGCATCGACATCACGCGGATGTCGAGCAGCAAGGTGGTCGACAACCAGACCATCATCCTGAAGATGCGCGGCGGCCCCGATTACAAGATGACGCTGGCCCATCGCTGCCCAGGGCTCAAGATGCAAGGCACCTGGCGGCACGACGCCAAATCGCTCGCCAAGCTGTGCGAGGTCGACACCATCGAGGTCCCGGTGCACTCCGCCGGCAGCGTGCTCGACAGCAACTTCACCCCCTGCATCATCGACAGCATCACCGAGATCCCCAAGGTATCCGACACCAAGGCCCAGTAATCCGGGGCATTCTCCGGTCGTCGCGGCGCGGTCAGATCCAGCGCCGAACTTCAGACCTGTAAGGGCGGTAGGCTCTCTCGTGCTTCGCCATCAGGTACGCTTCCTCCCGGCCGGCCGAGACGTTGACGATCAGCACGGCCACCGGCAGCAGCAGCAAGATCCAGCCGCAGTCGATGAACAGCCCGATCCCGGCCATCACCATCGCATACGCCAGATAAGCCGGATGCCGGGAGATGCGGTAGGGGCCCGAGGTGACGACCGTCTCCGTGGCGTATTGATGGCCGAAGACCTCGCCATGGCGGCGGAATTCCTTCCAGGCCAGCAGCCAGAGGGCTGCTCCCAGCAGGATCAGGACAGGCCCCACCACGATGCGGATCAGGTTGCCGGGCGCGAGCGGCAACTCCCGCCAGAGTTCGATCACCACGCCCGCCATGGTCAGCAACAGGAACACCAGCGATGGCGGAAAGATCGAGCTGGGCTTGGAACGCTTGCGCGGCTTGGTCATGGGGCAGCCTTTTCCGGCGGATCGCCATGTCTTTTCCTGTCCCGCGTCGCCTTCTCGCGCTCGTCGGGGGACGTCGAGAACACGTTGAACATGTTGCGCAGGAAGCCCGGAGTGAGCGCCGATAGCGGATTGACCGTCACGTCGGGCTTATCGGTGGTGCCCCGCACGCCGAACCGTATCGCGATCAGGCCCTCGTTCTCGCCGCCCGACAGAATCTGCCCAACGATCGGAACGTAGTCTAGAACCGTGTTGAGCGTATAGGCCGGCGCCAGCGTACCTTCCAGATCCAGCCTGGTCATCTCGTCATAGATCCGGCCAGAGACACGGATGCCGAGTTGGGATCCGAACACCTTGGCATCCTTGAGATGCAACGCGCCTTCGCCGAAATCGAACCCGGAGTCGAAGCGGGCAAAGCCGATGCCGTCGCCGGTGAGGATATCCCGCAGGCCGCTGAGCGAGCCAAAAGTCAGCATCTGAGCCATGATGGGCGAGTCCTTGACCCTGAAGTCCCTGGCGCTGATGGTGCCGACCGTGTGACGTTTGCCCCGCGGCCCGCTGATCGCGCCGCTGATGGTCAGGCTGCCGCCGGTAACGCCGTTCAGCACGCCGAGCGTGCGCAGCAGTTCCCCGGCGTCGTCGGTGACGATGTCGACGCCTGGCTTGGCGCCGCCAAGCTGGTAGTCCACGGACATGGTCTTGCCGCTCTTCAGGATGCCGGTGATCTGTGCGTCGACGACCTCGCCGCGCTCGATGGCGACCACCGCGTCCATGTCTCGGATCGGCACGCCCTTCGGCAGGATCGCTTCGGCCACGTCGAGTCCCACGGTTGCGGCGAATGTGGATTCCTCTTCTTGCCCGGGCTTCTTGTCCGCCGGTTCATCCTCGCCCTCGAGAAACGGCCGTATGTCGGCCTTCTTGCCCGACACCTTGATGTCGAGAGGTCCTTCCCGAGGCTTGCGGAGCACGAACGCTATATCGGTCTCGTCGAGCTTCAGCGAAGGCAGGTCAATGGCGGCGAAATCGCCTTCGGGAGTGAATGACAGGCGCCCGGATGTGACGAGATCCGGCATGGACACGCTCATTTTCCCCGGCAGCAACCCGCCGGGCTGAGACGCAATCTCCATGGCGAGCGTTCCCGGCGCGCCCACCGGCTTCTCCCACTCCATGATTG
>CAMBYA010000257.1 GCA_945872035.1 Rhizobium sp. Q54 | reverse complement strand
GTTGCCCTGGACGGCGGCAAGGACACCGTCGAGGATCCGGACACCAACACGGTGACCAATGCCGGCACGATCTCGGCCACGGCCAACGCGGCGTCGACTGTGATCGTGTCGGGCACTTCGACGGGCACCGGCGCCAGCGGCGTCGCCATCGGCGAGAGCCTGACCGGCGCGTTGGCTATCGGCCTGCTCGACATGGGCGATGCGACCGCCTTCGACAACTCGGGCACGATCAACGCCACTTCGACCGCGTCACAGACCACGACCCTGACGGGCGACGGTGCGGTCGACAGCGCGGCGTCGAACGACGGCGTCCTGTACTCGGCGGCTGTCGGCGCGGCGTTCATCGAGCCGATCGACGGCAACGTGACCAACTCGGGCACGATCTCCGCTTCGGCGACCGGCACCTATGATGTGGACCTTGTGTCGGGCGACAAGGCCGACCTGGGCGACATCGCCTCGACCAACCAGGCGGGCGTCGCCGCCGTCGGCCTCTATGCCGACATCGAAGCGCCTGTCGATGCCAAGGACACCGCCAGCACCTTCACCAACAGCGGCACGATCAGCGCCACCGGCAACCTGAAGATCGACATCACCCAGCCTGCCGCGAGCAAGGCCGTGACGCCCGAACAGGACACGCTGGGCGGCCTGGTCGTCGCCGGCGCGGTCGTCGCGGGCGATCCCTCGACGGTTTCCAACAGCGGCACCATTTCGGCGACAGGAACGCTGACCGCAACCGGCGTCGCCGGCGTGGACAGCGGCACGGCGGCCGGCGCGGTCGGCCTTTGGCTGCCCGACGCCGACGAGGGCCTGGTGGTCAACAATAGCGGCAAGATTACCGCCCAACTCAGCGGCAACGCCGATGAATCGGCCGCGGTCGGCCTGCTGCTCGGCCCGCTCCCCGACGGCCTTCTCGATGACCTGCTCGGCGAGGACAGCGTGTTGCCGGACGAAGTCCTGCTGCCGCTGGCCGAGGTTAACGGCGATGCCGAGGCCCTTGCGGCCGGTGTGATCACCGTCAACAACACGGGTACCATCTCGGGCATCAACGCGACCAAGGGCGGCCTGGGCTACGGCATCTTCGCCGAGACCGCGGCAGCTCCGGTGGTGATCAACCAGATGGGCGGCCTGATCGAAGGCACCACCGCCGCCATCGCCATGGACCAGGACAACGCCGACGTGCTGAACTGGTCGGGCGGCACCATCAAGGGGCTGGTCGACGCCGACAGCGCGGACCAGGTCAACGTCATCCAGGCGCTGGGCAAGGACGGCAAGGGCGTCGCCACGACGGTCACCGCCGGCACCGACTTCACCCTGGAAGGCGCGGGCGAGCTCAACATCGGCAACAAGGGCGCTCCCGTCACTTTCGTGATGAACGGCCTGGTCACCAATGTCGGCGAAACCAACCTGAACACCGACGGCAAGCTGGTCGTCGGCCCGACGGGCAAGATCGACACCGGCACGTTCAACCAGAACGACGCCAGCACCCTGGTGATCCAGTTCAATCCGACCAAGGCCGGGTTGATCACCACCACCGGCGACTTCAACGCCGATGGCAACCTGCAGACGCAGGCGCTGGCCGGACTTTATGGCGACAAGGGCAGCCACATCGTCATCGATGCGGGCGGCGTGGTCGCCGGCAAGTTCGACAGCGTCGGCACGATCGGCGACACGTTGCTGATCGACTTCACCACCAAGGTCAATCCGACCGATGTGGTGGTGTCCTGGGAGCGTAACGGGTTCAACGAGGTCAAGGGGCTGAGCGACAACTCCAGGTCGGTGGCCGACGTCCTCGAGGACACCTACGATCCGGCCCGGCCGGCATCGAAGAACACGCCGCAGCTGAACGACCAGCTCAGCGGCCTGTTCACGCTGACGGACGCCGCGCGTTACGACCGGGTGCTGAACTCGTGGTCGGGTTCCGAGCATGCCCAGGTCATGCGGGCGGCGACCAACCTGTCCGAGCCATATCTGATGGCGATCGGCGAGCACCTGAACGACAACCGCAATACCGGGTTCAAGGAACAGAACGTGGTGATGCTGCGTCCCAAGGGGTCGTCCAACTCGATCGCACCGGCCTCCTCGGTCGGCCAGTCGGGCAGCGAGGACAGCCGGCTGGCGTTCTGGGGCCGTGGCTTCGGCCGCTGGGCCGACACGCGCGGCGACGCCAACGCCGACGGGTTCAAGGAAGACACCTACGGCGCGGTGCTGGGCATGGACTTCAACCTGTCGCCGACCTTCCTTGTCGGTGTCGCCGGCAGCTACATCGACGACAGCCTGGACTTCGATGACGGCGACCTGGGCAAGATCCGGCGCTGGAGCATCGGCGGCTACGCCTCGGCCACGTTCGACGCCTTCTACATGGACGGCTCGTTCACCTATGCGAGCGACGACTACAAGGTGAACCGGACGATCCTGGTCGGCGGCGTGGGATGCCTGGCCTACACCTGCACCACCGGCGCCGCTTCGAAGTACAGCGGCGATGGCTGGATCGCCCACGCTGAAGCCGGCTTCAACTGGCGGCTCGGCGAGAGCGCAAGGCTGCAGCCGTTCGCGGGCCTGAACTACACCAACATCGACCACAACGGGTTCACGGAGACCGGCGGCGGCGATCTGGGCCTGATCGGCCTCGACGGCACCGGCAAGTCGATGCAGTCGCGCCTCGGCGCCCGGCTTTCGGGCGAATGGGGTTCGGGCAGCGTGAAATGGGTTCCCGAGCTGCGCGGCGAATGGCGCCACGAGTTCGAGGACAACCCCGCCTGGATCCAGGC
This sequence comes from Rhizobium sp. Q54, assembly GCA_945872035.1. Taxonomy (GTDB): domain Bacteria; phylum Pseudomonadota; class Alphaproteobacteria; order SMXS01; family SMXS01; genus RI-34. The sequence goes on along the minus strand of CAMBYA010000257.1, from coordinate 1,340 downwards.
GTCGCTGGTCGGCCTGCCCGACGATCCGTTCGTCACGGTCGGCTCGCATACCGGCCGCGACATGGCCGTGGTCGGCGCGGGCATCACCGCCCAGATGGCCAGCGGCTGGGGCCTGTTCATCGACTATCAGGCCGCGTTCGCGTCCGGCTACTCCAGCCACATCGCGCAGGGCGGAGTCCGCGTCCAGTTCTGACGCGGCCGACACGGAGACCGGCGGGCACTCGCGGCTCCCGCCCGCCGACCTCCAAAAGCAGCAGCAGCAACACGGCGTACCGTTATTCACGGTGCGCCGTGTTCGCGTTTGCATAAAACAAGCCCCATATCATCTGACGCCGTGTTCGGGTAAAGTTCTGAACTCGGCAACCGGAACCGTACGGCCATAACCAGCTCCACTGGACCCGGCCGGAACCGGATACGTCCAGGCACGGCGCCCCTGCAAAGGGGCGCCGTGTTCGTGTTCGAGGGATGCAGGCAATGTCCAAGACGACGCGGGCGACACAGGCGCTGCAGCAGGCCGGTGTGGCCTTTACGGTGCACACCTACGACTACCAGCCGGACGCCGACCGCATCGGGCTGCAGGCGGCCGAGGCGCTGGGCGAGGAACCCTGCAGGGTGCTGAAGACGCTGATGGCCGAAGTGGACGGAAAGCCGGTGGTGGTCGTGCTGGCGTCGGACCGGGAAGTCAGCATGAAGAAGCTCGCGGCGCTGTTCGGCGGCAAGTCGGCGCAGATGCTGAAGCCCGCCGATGCCGAGCGGCTGACCGGTTATGTCGTCGGCGGCATCAGCCCGTTCGGCCAGAAGCGCGCGTTTCCGACGGCCGTGGACGAGGCGGCGCTGGCCGAGGACCTGGTCTACATGAATGGCGGCCAGCGCGGGCTGCAGGTTCGCATGAAGCCCGCCGACGCGGTCGCGGTGCTCAAGGCGAAGGTGGCGCCGATCACGGCGTGATGCGAGGCTGTCCGTCGGAGAGCAACAGATGAGCCTGCCCGTCGAATTTCCATCCTCGTTCCTGTGGGGCGCGTCGACGTCGGCCTACCAGGTCGAGGGCGCGGCCCGCGAGGACGGACGCGGGCCGAGCATCTGGGACACGCGCTGCCTGATCCCCGGCAAGGTCGCCGACGGCAGCTCGGGCGACGTTGCCTGCGACCATTATCACCGCTACGCCGAGGACATTGGCCTGATGAAGGAGATGGGCATCGGCGCCTATCGATTCTCGGTGTCGTGGCCGCGGGTGTTGCCGGCGGGCAAGGGCGCGGTGAACGAGAAGGGCCTCGATTTCTATGACCGGGTGATCGACCGCGTGCTCGAGGCCGGCATCGAGCCGTGGCTGTGTCTCTATC
>CAMBYA010000256.1 GCA_945872035.1 Rhizobium sp. Q54 | reverse complement strand
CACAAGGAGGCCGTGCGCGTCGCCACCGTGCAGTTCCAGCAGCGGATGATCCACAGCTTCGACGAGTTCATCGCCAATGTGGAATATTTCGTCGACGTCACGGCGGACTACCGCTGCGACTTCGTGGTGTTCCCGGAGCTGTTCACGCTGCAGCTGCTGGCGCTGGAAAAGCGCAAGCTGAGCCCGGCCGAGGCGATCGAGACCCTGACTGAGTACACGCCGCGCTTCATCGAGGCGATGCGGCAACTCGCCATCAGCTACAACATCAACATCATCGGCGGCTCGCACCCGACGCGAACCGACGACGACGAAATACAGAACGTGGGCTACGTATTCCTGCGCGACGGCTCGGTGCACGCGCAGGAAAAGCTGCACCCGACGCCGAACGAGCGCCACTGGTGGAACATCAAGGGCGGCGATACGGTGGCGACGATCCAGACCGACTGCTGCCCGATCGGCGTACTGATCTGCTACGATAGCGAATTCCCCGAGCTGGCGCGGCGGCTGGTCGACGAGGGCGCGCGGCTGCTGTTCGTGCCGTTCTGCACCGACAGCCGCCAGGGCTATCTGCGGGTCCGCTATTGCTGCCAGGCACGGGCGGTGGAGAACCAGTGCTACGTGGTGATGTCGGGCAATGTGGGCAACCTGCCCAACGTGGACAACATGGACATCCAGTATTCCCAGTCCTGCATCCTGACACCCTGCGACTTCCCGTTCGCCCGCGACGGCATCGCCGCCGAAACCACCGAGAACGTGGAGACGGTCGCCATCGCCGATCTGGACCTGACCGACCTGTCATGGGCGCGGGCGCAGGGGACGGTGCGCAACCTGCGCGACCGGCGGTTCGACCTGTACCAGATCACCTGGAAGGACCGCACCTGAAGCGTCAGGGCTGGCCCGCCTGTTCCTTCAGGATGAACTTGGTGTTGAACGCGATGGAGATGCGGATCTCGTCCTGCTCGTTGGGATAGACCCAGTGGCGCAGGTAGGACGGGAACACCAGCATGGTGCCGGCCCGCGGCGCCTTGCGGACCTTCGGCACGAAGTAGGCCGAGTTCAGGCCCTCCATCTGCGGCACGCCGTTGCGCGGATCGAGGAACTCGATCTGGCCGCTGCGGCTTCCGGGCGGCGTGTCGGGAACCTTGACGTAATAGCTGCCCGACCATTCGTGGTCCGGATGGGCGTGCGGCGTGTTGTAGGCGCCGGGCGGGTTGACGTTGATCCAGCCCTGCATCTTGTAGAGCCGCTTGCCCAGGTCCAGCTTGGGCGACACCTGCCGTGTCGCCATGGCGACGGCGCTATTGATCTGCTGGGCGAGCGCCAGGAACGAGGCCTCGGGACGGCGAAAGAAATCGGTGGGCGAATGCCAGCCGTGCTGGTTGCTGCGGTTCATCCCCTCCGCCTGCCGGCGATACGCCTCGATGTCGCGCATCAGCGCCTCGTTGAGCGCCTCGGCGCCGGGGACCTCGAAGGTGAAGATCGGCGACGCGAAACACGGTTCCGCGGTGAGCATGTTCGGCGGCGCCATGGTCTGCGACGACATGATCAGTCTTCCCCTGGATCCTGCGGCCTATCCATCCCGCCGCCGGCGACGGCGCTCCTCAGCCGGCGCCGGTTACTTGCCGGTGCCGCGTGCCACATTGTATCCGAACTCGTCGCGCTCAAGCTGCAGGCCGATGAGGATTTCCTCGTACGGGACTTCCTCGCCCTTCTGCGGCAGCACGGCGCTCAGCTTCTCGTGCGAGATGGTCACGCCGCCGGCGCCGAACGTCAGGTTGGTCTCGTAGACGTCCTTCTTCAGGACTTTCTGGTTCTCGTCCGCCAGCGCGACGAAGTAGCGCACCGTCGCGCCGGACTCGCTCGACGCCGGGCCGCGCTCACCGACGATGTCGAAGGTGACCTTGGCGTCGACCCGCGTCCTTTCCTCGGGGCTGCCGCAAGATATCTTCAGGTTGGTGACCTCGGCCCGCAGCGCCACGTCGCCGGACTGGCGGCCGGCGCCGGCGAAGCGGGTCACCTGGCCCGTATAGGCGACGATGCCCACCGGCGGACAATGCTGCTTCATCGCCTCGGACATGCCCATGTCCACCTTGCCGCCGAATATGCCGCATCCCGACAGCGCGAACGCTCCGACCAGAACCGCGGCGACCCGAGGCACGCCCATGGAAAACTTCATCAATCCGCCTTTTCGACCGAGTCCGGTTGGTAGGATCATTCCGTCTTCAGCGACGCTGAAAGCGGGACGATCGATTCTATCGTGCTGGAGCGGCATGTCCGCGTTCAAGCGTAACGCCGGCCGCTCTAGAGCTTGCTGTGCGCGCCGTCGCACATGGGAGACTTGCCGGTGTGCTTGCAGCCGCAGAACCACACGGTCTTGTCCTTCGTCGCCTTGTACTCCAGCGGCGCGAATTCCGAGCCCTTGTGGCTGCCGTCGCAGAACGGCTGCTTGCTGCTCTGCCCGCACGAGCACCACCAGTAACTCTTGCCGGCCTTCACGTCGATGCCGTAGGGCTCTTTCTGGGCTATGACCGGATCAGCCATGATGGTATGTCCCCTGCGCTGCTATACAAATGGTGCGTCGGAGCGGCATATTAGAGAACGCCAGGGGTCAGGACAAGCACGCCGCCCCAGGCTTCCGCGATCTCCCGCCGGCGTCGGCCCTCCAACCCGCGACAACGACACAGCATGGCCGTTTATACCCACGTCGACGAGGATGCCCTGGCGGACTTCCTGGCCCATTACGACGTGGGCGACGTCATCGCGTTCAAGGGCATCGCCGAGGGCGTGGAGAATTCCAACTTCCTGCTTCAGACCGAGCGCGGCAGCTACATCCTCACCCTTTACGAAAAGCGGGTGAATCGCGACGAACTGCCGTTCTTCCTCGGTCTGATGGGACACCTGGCGGCCAAGGGCCTCGCCTGCCCAACGCCGATCACCGGCGACGATGGCAAGGCGCTGCGCGAGCTTTGCGGGCGCCCGGCAGCGCTGATCTCTTTCCTGCGCGGCCTGTCGGTGGTGCGCCCCACGCCCATGCACTGCGCCGGCGTCGGCCGCGGCATGGCAGAGATGCACAGGGCGGTGGCCGATTTCGGCATGAGCCGCGCCAACGGCCTCGGCCTCGCCGGCTGGCACCAGCTGGCCGACGCCTGCCGCGACCAGGCCGAAGCGGTGCGTCCCGGCCTGATGGGCATGATCGACGACGAACTGGGCTGGCTCGACGGCGCGTGGCCCGCGGGCCTGCCGTCGGGCGTCATCCACGCCGACCTGTTCCCCGACAACGTCTTCTTCATGGGCGAGCAGCTCACCGGCCTGATCGACTTCTATTTCGCCTGCAACGACTTCCTGGCCTACGACCTGGTGATCGCCATGAACGCCTGGTGCTTCGAGCCCGACCGGTCGTTCAACGCCACCAAGGCGCGCCGGCTGACGGCCGGCTACCAGGCGGTGCGGCCGCTGGAGCCCGCCGAGATCGCCGCGCTGCCGGCGCTGGCGCGGGGCGCGGCGCTGCGTTTCCTGCTGACCCGGCTCTATGACTGGGTCAACCAGGTGGAGGGCGCGCTGGTCCGGCCCAAGGACCCGTCGGAATATGTCGAGAAGCTGTTGTTCCACCGCCGGGTGAAAAGCCCGGGCGAGTATGGTCTGTGATGGCGCCAGAATCCAAAAAGGTCCGAATTCACACCGACGGCGCCTGCTCCGGCAATCCGGGTCCCGGCGGCTGGGGCGCGCTGCTGGAGTATAACGGCACCGAGAAGGAAATCTGGGGCGGCGAGAACCCGACCACCAACAACCGCATGGAACTGAAGGGCGCCATCAAGGCGCTGGAGGCGCTGAAGAAGCGCAGCGAGGTCGACCTCTACACCGACAGCGTCTATGTGCGCGACGGCATCACCAAATGGATCCATGGCTGGAAGCGCAACGGCTGGCGCACCGCCGACAAGAAGCCGGTGAAGAATGCCGAGCTGTGGCAGGAGCTGGATGCGCTGGTCAAGCTGCATGACATCGACTGGCACTGGGTAAAGGGCCATTCGGGCCATGCGGAGAACGACCGGGCCGACGAACTGGCGCGCCGGGGGCTGGAAGAGGTTCGGGGGATTTAACTCATCCACCCCCTACAGCCGTCATACCGCCGAAGGGCGG
>CAMBYA010000255.1 GCA_945872035.1 Rhizobium sp. Q54 | reverse complement strand
GATCCTGCCGCTCTCGAACAGGATCTGGGCCTTCAGCTCGAGGAAATAGGGGTCGTGCGGGCGTTCCGCGAGCAGCGAGTCGATCTCCTTCATCGATTGCGTCTCCAGCGCCTGCCGGTGATAGGCGACGGCGCGGGCGTAGCGGGCATAGGTGCTGGTGTCGCTGAGCGGATAGGTCTGGAAAACGATGGTTGGATGATCGAGGAAGCCGATCAGCTTGGCCTTGGTCCGCTTCAGCCGCTCCACGTCCTCGGGCCGCGCCGGCGTGTCCCAGTAGGGGCTCTTTTCGGCGTCGGTGCGCAGCCGGTCGATGCGGTCCGTGGTCATCGGGTGCGACCGGACGTAGGGATCCTTGTTCTCCGTCATCAGCGATTCCTGGTCGCCGAGATATTCGAAGAAGCTGATCAGGCCGCGGCCCGACTGGCCCGAGGCCGTCAGGAAGTTGAGGCCCGCCTGGTCGGCGGCGGATTCCTGGGTGCGGCTGTAGATCAGGAAAGACCGGGTGGCGAACTCGCCGCCGCTGCCCAGGATCGCCGCGCCCGCGGCCGGCGCGCCTGCCGCCATCGCGGCGGCGCCCAACACGAGGCTGAGGATCGAGATGGTCGAGGCGCCCTTCAGGCCATCCTGGAAGCGGGCGAGATGGCCGCCGGTGATGTGGCCGGTCTCATGCGCCAGCACGCCGATCACCTGCAGCGGATCGTCGGCCACCTTGAGCATGCCGGTGAACACGAAGATGCGCTGGCCGGCGGCGACGAAGGCATTGATCGAATCGTTGTTCACCAGGTGGACGCGCACCACATCGGGATCGAGACCCGCCGCGCGCCAGATCGGCGTCGCGTAGATCTTGATGTTCCGTTCAATCTCCGCGTCGCGGATGATCGAAATCTGCTGGGCATGCGCCGGAGCGATGGCCGAGACGACGATCAGCAGGGCGCAGAGCGCGGTATGGATGGCGTGCCGCATCGTGCCTCGTGGAAACGTTGAGACAAAAGTAGGTGCGCGGTGACCAAGGGTCAACGCGCGCAGCCTGCGGACCAGCTTTTGTTTCAGCCCCGGTTCCACCATCCCTGGCGGCGCTGACGCTTCGGCTCCTCCGACGCGCCGGCATCCGCGGTCGCGGGTTCCGGCTCGGGTTGCGGAGACGGCTCCGTCACAGCCTCGGCCACGAAGGACTCAGGCTCGGCGGCGACGGCGTCGGACACGAACGGTTCCGGCTGGTCGTCGGCGGGCTGGTCGATGGACTGCTCCGGAGGCGGCGCCTCATAGGGCTCGGCCCATTCGGCCTGGCCAGGCGACGACAGCTCTTCGGCGAAGCTGGTGTATTCGGGCTGAGGCGCATCGGGCGCATAGGGCTCCGACGGTTCGAATTCCGGCTGGCCGTCGTCGTCGGATTCCCACTCTCCGTCGGCCTCGCCGGTCTCGCCGTCGGTGCCGGTCGCGTTCTGCGGGTTCGTCTCGTCACCGCGCTGCTTCCGCCGACGGCGGCCGCCACGGCGGCCGCGGCGACGCTTGGCGCGCTGTTCCTCGCCGCCATCGCCACCTTCGCCGCCCTGGGGGCTCTCGGATGCTTCGGCGGACTGCGCCGTTGTGTCGGCGGCGTCGGCGGCCTCGTCTTCCGGCTCTTCGGCCTGGGGCGGCGGCGTTTCGCTCTTGGGACGGTCGCGGTCGCGGCCACGGCCGCGTCGGCGGCCACGGCCCTCGCGGCGCGTGTCGTCGTCGCGGCTTTCCGGCTCCCTGGCTTCCTGTTCGGCGGTTTCGGCCTCGTCCTCGGCCTCATCCGGCTCGATCACGTCGGGCTCGTCGTCCTCGGCGACCATGAAATTGTCCTGGGTGATCACCCGGGGCTCGTTCTCGACCTCCTGCTGGCCTTCGCGGCGCAGGATGTAGTGCGGCCGGTGCATTGCCGAATCGCCCGAGATCTGCACGGAGATGTGGAAGCGTTCCTCGATGGCGCTCAGGTCCTGGCGCTTGTGGTTGAGGATGTACAGCGCCACGTCGAGCGGCACGGTCAGGTGCACGGTGAGCGCCCGGCCCTTGATGCCCTCTTCCTCGATCACGCGCATGATCTGCAGCGCGCTGGATTCAACCGAACGGACCGAGCCGGCGCCGGCGCAGACCGGACAGACGACGGTGCTGGATTCCAGCAGGCCCGGGCGCAGCCGCTGGCGCGACATCTCCAGCAGGCCGAACGAACTGATGCGGCCGACCTGGAGGCGCGCGCGGTCGGTCTTGAGCGCGTCCTTCATCCGGCGCTCGACGGCGCGGTTGTTGCGGCTCTCCTCCATGTCGATGAAGTCGATGACGACGAGGCCGGCCAGGTCGCGCAGCCGGAGCTGGCGGGCGACTTCGTCGGCCGCTTCCATGTTGGTGCGGAAGGCGGTGCGCTCGATGTTGCGCTCGCGGGTCGACTTGCCGGAGTTGACGTCGATCGAAACCAGCGCCTCGGTCGGATTGATCACCAGGTAGCCGCCGGACTTCAGCGGCACGGTGGCGTGGTACATGGTCTCGAGCTGACTCTCGACCTGGAAGCGGTGGAAGAGGGGGATCGGGTCCTTGTACTGCTTCACCTTCTTGGCGTGGCTGGGCATCAGGAGCTTCATGAACTCCTTGGCGTCCCTGTAGCCGTCATTGCCCTCGACCAGAACCTCGTCGATGTCGCCGGTGTACATGTCGCGGATCGCGCGCTTGACCAGGCTGCCTTCCTCGTAGATCAGCGCCGGCGCGATCGATTTCAGCGTGAGGTCGCGGATGGTGCCCCACAGCCGCAGCAGGTACGAATAGTCGCGCTTGATCTCCGCCTTGGTGCGGCTGGCGCCGGCGGTGCGGATGATGGTGCCCATGCCTTCCGGCACCTGGAGCTCGCCGAGGACCGACTTCAGGCGCTTGCGGTCGGTGGAACTGGGGATCTTGCGGCTGATGCCGCCGCCGCGCGCCGTGTTCGGCATCAGCACGCAATAGCGGCCGGCCAGCGACAGATAGGTGGTCAGCGCCGCACCCTTGGTGCCGCGCTCTTCCTTCACCACCTGTACCAACAGGATCTGGCGGCGCTTGATGACTTCCTGGATCTTGTAGCGGCGCTGCATGGGCGAGCGGCGCACCTCCGCGGCATCGTCGTAGCCGTCGTCGGCGCCGACTTGCTCCACGTCGTCGCCGTCCTCGCCCTCGCTGCTGTTGCCGCGGCTACGCGGCTCGTCGCTGAACTCGTCGCGGCGGCTGGCGTCATGGGCCGCCTGCTCGGCGAGCAGGGCGCGGCGGTCCTCGACCGGAATCTGATAGTAGTCGGGGTGGATTTCGGTGAAGGCCAGGAAGCCGTGGCGGTTGCCGCCATATTCGACAAAGGCCGCCTGAAGCGAAGGTTCAACCCGCGTCACGCGGGCCAGGTAGATGTTTCCTCTCAGCGAGGCCTTGCTGGCGGCCTCAAAGTCGAATTCCTCAATGCGGTTGCCGCGGACGACAGCCACCCGGGTCTCCTCCGGGTGGGCCGAATCTAGAAGCATGCGTGTGGACATAAAAACGGGCTCCAAGCCCACGGGCGGCGCGTCTTGGAGGCGCGTCCTGCCTGGGCGTGTTGTGAGGGAATACGGCCCGGAAGGACGCTTCGGTCTGAAGCGCCACGCCTTGATTCAACGTGAAATCGAGGTCAGGAACGGGCCGCGGGTTCATCAGTATCCTTACGATCTGTCTTCATTCCGCGGTTAGCGATCAACCGGCGTTTATCGGCGCTGACAGGAATGGCGCCGTCCTTGAACGGCCTCCGCTGCTGCATCCGGAAAACCCGCTTCGGTTTGCCGCGAAAGACGAGAGCACGCCAACAATAGCGTGACAAGCCTCTGAATTGCAATGAAAAGCGGCGACCGCCACCATTGCTGCCATCTCGCTCTGGCCAAGCCGCATCATGATGATTACCTTTCCCCCATGGGGCTGTCCGAAGACGGGTCAATGGGAAGGTCTGGGATCAGGCGCGCCAGCCGCGCTTGGGCGATTCTGCTTGCGTTTGGGGTGTTTTTCGCCGGATTGGGCAGTGTTCTGGCGCAGCCCGCCGTGACCGGCGTACGCATCGGCACCCATCCGGATTCCACCCGCTTCGTGCTCGACCTGTCCGAGAACATCAAGGTCAACGTTTTCACCCTTGCCGACCCCT